>JAFEGC010000030.1 GCA_018240265.1 Pseudomonadota bacterium
GGCAGTATCTGGACGACGCTCCGCTCGACAACCGTCTGGACAGCCGTTACCGCGCCATCAGCCTTGCGGCCTATGCGCAGGCGGATGTGGGGCTGGCGCCGCAGTGGACCTTGACGGCGGGTTTGCGCGGCGAGCAGCGCAAGGCGCATTACGCCGACACCAGCCGGCTTGCCTTCGATCCGCGCGATGACATGCTCGGCGGCCAGGTGGCGCTGCGCTACCAGTGGTCGCCGCGCTCCAGTGCCTATCTGGGACTCTCGCGGGGTTACAAGGCCGGCGGTTTCAACATCGGCACCGATCTGGACCCGGCGCGGCGCCAGTTCCGCCCCGAATACCTGTGGAACCTGGAAGCGGGACTGCGCCAGACCTGGGGCGAGGTGCGCATCGCCAGCGACATCAACCTGTTCTATGCGCGGCGGCGTAATCAGCAGGTAAGCACCAGCTATCAGGCACCATCGCCCACCTGTCCCAACGGACCGCGCAACCCGGACGGCTCGGCCTGCGTCGATCCGCTGTCCTTCGTGTACTACACCGACAATGCCGCGCGCGGCGTGAATTACGGGGTGGAAGCCTCGCTTCGCTGGCAGGTGCTCCCGGCGCTGAGCCTGTCCGGCACGCTGGGCCTGCTGCGCACCCGTTACGAGGATTATCTGTACGGCGAGCGCAACTTGAGCGGCCGCGATCAGGCGCATGCGCCGCGCTACGATTTCTCGCTCACCGCCGACTGGCGCATCGCCGGCGGCTGGTACCTGCGCGCCGACTGGTCGGGCAAGGATTCTTTCTACTTCGACACCAGCCACGACCAGCGCTCAAGTCCCTACACCTTGCTCAACCTGCGCTTCGGTTTCGAAACCCGGCACTGGTCGGCGAGCATCTGGGCGCATAATGTGTTCGATCGCCGTTACGCCGTGCGCGGCTTTTACTTCGGCGACGAGCCGCCGGATTTTCCCAACAAGCTGTATGTGCGCTGGGGCGATCCGCGGCAGGCCGGCCTCACCGCGTCTTACCGTTTCTAAGTTCAAGGAGCACATCATGCAAGCAGCCGTCGAAATCAGCCTGTATCCGCTGGATGCCGCCTACATCGACAACATCAAGGCCTTCATCGCGCGATTGAATGCACATTCCGGGCTTACCGTGCAAACCAACGCCATGAGCACCCAGATTTTCGGACCGCTGGATCGGGTCATGGGCATGCTGGCGAAGGAGATGGAGTCGGCGGCGCAGTCCGGCCCGCGACTGGTGTTCGTGATGAAAGTGATCCCGGGGCTCGCGCCGAAGTGAGCGGCGAGCCTGTTCGATCGGAGAGTCTTGTTCGATCAGCGGGCCCGGGACGATCGGCGAGTTCTGGGTGATCGGTGAACTTGCGACGCAGATTCTCGCCGCGGTCCATTCCACCAGCCCGGCGGAAACCGCGGCGGTGCTGTTGGCCCTGGCCTACCTCGTGCTCGCCATCCGGGAATCCCAGGCCTGCTGGTTCGCGGCCTTCGCAAGCTCCGCGCTGTACGTGCTGGTGCTGTTCCGCGCCCGCCTGTATATGGAGTCGCTCCTCAACGTGTTCTACGCCGGCATGGCGGTGTACGGTTGGTGGCAGTGGCACGGCGGCCGAAACGGGGATGCGTTGCGCGTGTGCCGCTGGTCCTGGCGGGCGCATGCGGCCGGCTTCGCCGCCGTGTTGGCGGCATCACTGCTCACCTCACGCTGGCTCGGAGCCAACACCGCCGCGGCTTGGCCGCTGGCGGATTCGCTGGTCACCTGGTCGAGCGTGTTCGCCACATTCCTGGTGGCGCGCAAGGTATACGAGAACTGGCATTGGTGGCTGGTCATCGACTCGGCTGCCGCGTACCTGTATTTCACGCGCCATCTGTATGCCACCATGCTGCTGTTCCTGCTGTACCTGGTGTTGATCGTGGTGGGCATGCGGCAGTGGCGGCGCTCGCTCGATGCCGCGGCGGGAGCGAGGCCGGTGCCGGCATGATTGCGCCACTCGTGTTGGAGACGGCGCGCCGGCTGGTGCCGGGGCGCGATGAGCCCCGCGTCGAGGCCCTGAGCGTGGGACCCCTCAATTGCAGTTATCGGGTGCAACGCGACGGCCGCGCCTACGCGCTGCGCGTGCCGGCGCAGCAGAGCGCGCCGGGTGTTCGCATGCTGTCCGAGCTGGGCGTGGATCGGCAATGGGAACATCGCGTGTTACTGGCCGCCGCCGCCGAAGGTCTGGCGCCGGCGGTACTGGCCTGCGAGCCCAGGAGCGGCGTGCTGCTGACCGCCTGGCTCGACGGCGAGAGTTGGAGCGCCGAGCAGGCGGCCCGGCCGGACTCGCAGCCGGACGTGGCGCGGTTGTTGCACCGGGTGCATGCGCTGCGGCCGGCGGTGCCCTTGCGTCGCATGCAGGTGGGCGATTGGTGCCGCCTGTATCGGGATGCGCTGTCGCGCGTCCAACCGCCGCCAGCCGATCACGAAGCTCGCGCCGCAGCTGAATCTCAGGAGCACGTGGCCCTGCGCGAATATGCGCGGCTTCCGCCGCCCGCGATGCGGCTGTGTCACAGCGATCTGCACCGGCAGAACCTGTTGCATGCCGGCGCGCGCAGCTGGCTGCTGGACTGGGAGTACGCGCACCTGGGCGATCCATTCTGGGATCTGGCCAGCTGGATACGCTCGGCGGAGTTGGGTCCGGCCGCGCGCGCTGCCTGGGTGGGTGCCTACCTGCAGCGCGAGCCGCGGGCGGCGGAGCGCGAACGATTGGAATGCCTGCTGCGGATCTATGATGTCGTCTGCCTGCTGTGGAACCGGCTGGCCGGCGTCAAAGACGATTGAAGCGCAATCGCGAACTCGCGCAGACAGGCCCATTTTTCCGGACTTATGACAGGTCGGCGATGGCCCGCGAGGCCATCTTGCGGCACACTACCAGGCTATGGTGGCTGGTGAGGAGAGAAATCGATGGCGCGGATGAGGGTGGTGGATCGGGACGGCAAGGAGCATGAAATCGAAGCCAAGCCTGGGCTGAAGGTGATGGAGATCCTGCGGGAACTCGACTACGGCGTCTCCGCCATTTGCGGCGGTCTGTGCTCTTGCGCGACCTGCCATATCTACATCGACGAAGCCTGGATCGATCGCCTGCCGAAGAAGCAGAGCGACGAGCAGGAACTGCTCAACGAGCTGACCGACTACCGGGAAAAGACCTCACGATTGTCCTGCCAGGTCGAGTTCACCGCCGAACTCGACAACCTCAAAGTCACCATCGCGCCGGACGGCTGAGCCGCGCCGGTATCTTCCCGGGGGAGTCACCCATGTATTCGACGCTTGGCATGGAGGTGCGCGAGGGCGTGGCCATGGTCACGCTGAACCGGCCGGATGTGATGAACTCGCTGAGCCTGGCCATGGGCAAGGAACTGCTGCAGGTGGCGCTGTCCTGCGAGAGCGACCGCAGCGTACGCGCCGTGGTGCTTACCGGCACTGGCAAGATCTTCTGCGCCGGCGGCGACTTGCGCGGTATGCTGGACAGCGGCGATCAGCTGCAGCATTTCCTGCACGAGCTGACCACGCATCTGCACGCCGCCATCAGCGTGTTCACGCGCATGGACGCGCCCCTGATCGCGGCGGTGAACGGCACTACGGCGGGTGCCGGCGTGGGGTTGCTGGCGATGGCGGATGTCGCGCTGGCCGCGCAGAGCGCGCGTTTCACGCTGGCCTACACTGGCGTTGCGCTCACGCCCGATGGCAGCACCACGTTCTTTCTGCCGCGGTTGATCGGCTTGAAGCGCACCGCGGAACTCATGCTCACCAACCGGGTGCTAAGCGCCGAGGAGGCGCTGCAATGGGGGCTGGTCAACCAGGTGCTGCCGGATGCGGAACTGGCCGCCGCCGCCGCCGCATTGGCGCAGAAGCTAGCCGCGGGTCCGACCGGCGCGTTCGGCGGCGTGAAGCGCTTGCTGGCGGCTTCCGCGGGGCAGCTCGAGTCGCAGCTGGCGCTGGAGGCGCGCACCATCGCACATCAGGGCGCAAGCGCGGAAGGGCGCGAAGGCGTGGCCGCGTTCATGGCCAAGCGCAAGCCGCAGTATCCGCGCGGCTGAGCTTTATCGCGATGTCCCGCGCCGGTTGAGCGACTTGCGGCTTTCCGTTCCCATGTAACTGCGCGCCAGGGCGCTGCCCTCCAGCCGGCGCTCACCCTCACGGCGATCCGCCGTTCGACGGAAACGGCATTTGCACTCGCGCACCTTGGAGCAGTCCGCCAGCGGCAGGCAGGGCGCATGGCGCATCAGGATCCGCTTTCCCGCCATAGCTCTTGCCGCGGGGCAGGCCGACGGGCCCGCGAAAATGCTCACGGCGCGGAAGTCCCGCGCCACCGGTGCCCTCGCGCCGGGTGCGGCATTGATTTTCTTGACCGCCGGTTTCGGCTGACCCAGCAGTTCTCGTAGCGATCTGATCATGGCTTCGACTCTCCATGACGTCCCGCGGGGGACGGATGTGGATCGGCGATGAGATCCGTGAAAATTTATACCCGCAACGACCGTGCCCGGCTGTGATGCCGGTCACTCACCAGACAATCACGGCGCGGAATATGGGGCAGGCGGCTGGCGCCGCGCAGCACCGGTTATTTCTTCTCGGCCTGCCGCCGCACCGCGTCCTGCGCGGCCGCGATGGCCTGCGCGTCGCCGAGAAAGCGTCGGCCGCGCGACTGCAGCCGCTCGTCCAGCTCGTATAGAATCGGAATGCCGGTGGGAATGTTGAACTCGACGATGTCGGATTCGGACATACGATCGAGCATTTTCACCAGCGCGCGCAGGGAATTGCCATGGGCCACCACCATCACGTCCTTGCCGGCGGCCAATTCCGGTGCGATGCGGCTCTGCCAAAAAGGCTGCACCCGCGCCAATGTGTCTTTCAGCGACTCGGTGGCCGGCAGGAGCTTCGGGTCGACATCAGCGTAGCGCGGATCGAAACGCGGATGGCGTGGATCGTCCAGCGACAACGCCGGCGGCGGGATGTCGTAGCTGCGCCGCCAGATTTTCACCTGCGCCTCGCCGTGCTTCTCCACGGTCTGTGCCTTGTTCAGGCCCTGCAGCGCGCCGTAGTGCCGCTCGTTCAGGCGCCAGTCGCGCTCCACCGGTAGCCACATACGGTCGGTGGTGTCGAGGATGATCCACAGCGTGCGGATGGCGCGCTTCAACACCGAGGTGAAGGCGATGGCCGGCGCCAGCCCCTCTTTCTGCATCTCGCGACCGGCCTGCGCCGCTTCCTGGCGACCGAGGTCCGACAGATCCACGTCATGCCAGCCGGTGAACAGATTCTCCAGGTTCCAGGTGCTCTGGCCATGTCGGATCAGGATCAGTTTTCCACTCACGTCGTCATCCTCGATTGTCGAATCCGTACCTTCTGCGGGCGGGCGCGCCTGAAAGACGCCGCCGCGCAACCGCCTAATCGCCGCCGATGCGCCGCACCGACTGCAGCGCCACCGACAGGGTGGCGAAATCGGGGCTGGCGCTGGTGCGCATGTCGATGAGCACGTGCTTCAAGTACTCGACCTCGGTGCTGCGGCGGGCCATCCAGCGGCCGAGGCGGGCGAGGGGCTGCGCACCTTTTTCCATCAGCGCCGAAGCGGTCAGCCGTCGCTGCAGAGCGTACAAATTCTCGCGCAGCGTCACCCGCGCTACCGCCTGCCAGTGACCTTCCGCGCCCAGCGAATCGATCTGCTGCTTGAGCCACGATAATCCCAGCTGCTCGCCCAGCTCGCTGTACATGCGCGCCGCGAACTGCACCGGTACGCGCCGGGCCGTGGCCACGTCCACCATGTCGAGCGCCGCATGGAGCGGCTCGAGCACGGCCAGGCGATTGGCCAGCGCCTCCGGCGCGCCCTCCTGCAGCAGGCGCTGGCGGCGCGCCACGACCTGCACGGCCTCGCCTTCGCCCAGACCACCGGCGATTTCCCGATACAGCTCCTGGATGCGCGGCCCGTAGCGTTTCACGCTGGCCTCGATATCCAGGTCGCGGCGCCGGTTGGCCAGGAACCAGTAGGTGGCATGGCGCAGCAGGTGCGAGATGTCGTCCATCACCGCGTACTGCGCGGCGGCCGTCATCTTGTTGTCCAGCGCCTCGATGCGGGTCCACAAGTCGCGCACCGCGAACACCTCCCGGGCAATGGAGTAAGCGCGCGCGACCGCCGCCGCGGAAGCGCCCGTGTCCTCGCGCGCGCGGATGGGGAATACCGGGCCCATGCGGTTGATCAGGCTGTTGGTGATGGCCGTGGCAATGATCTCGCGTCGCAGCCGGTGGCGGCGGATGCGGTTGGCGAAGCGGCGTTGCATGGCCGCCGGGAAGTAGCGGTTCAATTCGCCGGACAGGAACGGATCCTCCGGCACGTCCGACTGGATCAGCGCGCGATACAGCCAGATCTTGCTGTAGCTCAGCATGACCGCAAGCTCGGGGCGCGTCAGGCCCTCGCCGGCCTTGCGCCGCTCGGCGATCTCCTCGTCCGTGGGCAGGAACTCCAGGGCGCGGTTCAGATCGCCGGCGCGCTCCAGCGCGCGGATGACGAAGGCATGCTCGCTCAGGCGCTGCACCGCGCGCGACTCGCTGGCGCTGATGGCCTGGCTCTGCAGATAGTTGTTGCGCAGAACCAGCGCCGCCACCTCGCCGGTCATCTGCGCCAACAGCCGGTCGCGGGCGCCGCGGCTCAGCTCCCCGCCGCGTACCGCGGCGTTGAGCAGGATCTTCAGGTTGACCTCGACGTCCGAGCAGTTTACCCCGGCCGAGTTGTCGATGAAGTCGGTGTTGAGACGGCCCCCGGTGGGGCGCCCGCCGGCGCGGGCGTATTCCACGCGACCGAGTTGCGAGCAGCCCAGGTTGCCGCCCTCGCCGATGACCTTGCAGCGCAGGGTGCGTCCGTCGACGCGCACCGCGTCGTTGCTGCGATCGCCGACCTCGCCGTGGCTTTCGTGGGTGGCCTTGACGTAGGTGCCGATGCCGCCGTTCCACAGCAGGTCCACCTTCATGCGCAGGATGGCCTTGATGATTTCGTTGGGCGTGGCGCTGGCCGGCAGTTCCAGCAGGGTCTGGCATTCGCGTGACAGGCTCACGGTCTTGGCGGCGCGCGAAAACACGCCGCCGCCCTTGGAAATGAGCTTGGTCGAGTAGTCTTCCCAGGTGGAACGCGGCAGCTTGAACAGGCGCTCGCGCTCGGCGAAGGAGCGGGCGGTGTCCGGGTTCGGATCGAGAAAGATGTGCTGGTGATTGAACGCGGCAAGAAGCCGGGTGTGGCGCGATTGCAGCATGCCGTTGCCGAACACATCACCCGCCATGTCGCCGATGCCGGCGACGGTGAAGTCCTGTCGCTGCACGTCGATGCTCAGCTCGCGGAAATGCCGCTTCACGCATTCCCAGGCACCGCGCGCCGTGATGGCCATCTTCTTGTGATCGTAGCCAGCCGAGCCGCCCGAGGCGAAGGCATCGCCCAGCCAGAAGCCGTAGCTTTCCGAAATGGCGTTGGCGATGTCGGAGAAACTGGCCGTGCCCTTGTCGGCGGCCACCACCAGGTACGGGTCATCCTCATCGTGGCGCACCACCGAGGGCGGCGGCGTCAGTCGGTCGTTGACGATGTTGTCGGTGATGTCGAGCAGGCCGCGGATCAGTGTCTGGTAGCAGGCGATCACTTCACGCTGCTGCACGTCGCGGTCGCCGCTCGGCATCTGCTTGACCACGAAGCCGCCCTTGGCGCCCACCGGTACGATGACCGTGTTCTTGACGTTCTGGGCCTTCATGAGGCCCAGGATCTCGGTGCGGAAGTCCTCGCGGCGGTCGGACCAGCGGATGCCGCCGCGCGCCACCTTGCCCATGCGCAGGTGCACGCCTTCCATGCGCGGCGAGAATACGAAGATCTCGAACAGCGGCTTCGGCAACGGCAGCTCGGGCAGTTTCTGGCTTTCGATCTTGAAAGACAGATACTCCTTCGGCTGGCCCTGGCCGTCCGGCTGGAAGGCGTTGGTGCGCACCGTGGCACGCATGGCGTTCCAGTAGCCGCGCAGGATGCGGTCCTCGTCGGAGCGCGTCACAGCCTCGAGCTGTTCGTGGATGCGGGCATCGAGCCGCTTGCAGGCGATCTGGCGCGCGCCGGGCGCCGTTCCGGGCAGGAAGCGTGCGCGGAACATCTCAGCCAGGAGCCGCGCCAGCCCGGCATGGTTTTGCAGCACCTGCGCCATGTAGCCCTGGGAGAACGGCAGGCCCGCCTGCAGCAGGAAACGGGCATAGGCGCGGAAAATCACCACTTCGCGCCAGGGAAGCCCGGCCGAGAGCGTGAGCTGGTTGAATGAATCGTTGTCGGTGGCGCGATTCCAGACGGCGGTGAAGGCACTCTTGATCTCGGGTTCCAGCCGCTCGAACTTGACGGCGGGCTTGGCACGCAGCTCGATTTCCAGGTCCTGGATCCAGGCGCGGTGTTCCGGTGCGAGTTCCAGTTCGTAGGGGCGCTCGGCGATGACTTTCAGGCCCATGTTCTCCAGCACGGGCAGCAGGTCCGACAGGGCGATGGCGTCCTGCTTGCGGAAGATTTTCAGGAACACGCGCTCGGTGCCGTGCCCCTGCAGCCGATAAAGATCCAGATGCAGGCAGTCGGGCTGGCTTTCCAGCGCCTCCAGCAAGCCCACGTCGCGCGTGGCCACGCGCGCATCGAAGTCCTCGGTGTAGGCGGCCGGGAAGGCGCCGGCATAGCGCGCGAACAGTTGCAGCGCGCGCGACTCGTCGAACTGCGCCAGGAGCGATTCGCGGAAGGTGTCGGCCCAGGAGCGCACCGCGATCGCAACGTCGCGCTCGAGCCGCGCCACATCGATGTGCGCATCGTTGGCGGGAAGCGTGCGCGCCACCAGATAGACACGCGCCAGGTTGGATTCGGAAATCTGCACCTGCGACTCGATGGCGGTGGCATTGAAGGCATCGCGCACCACCTTTTCGATGCGCTGGCGCACCTGGGTGTTGTACTTGTCGCGCGGCACGAACACCAGGCAGCAGTAGAAACGACGGAACGGATCGCGCCGGATCAGAATGCGCACCCGCGGCCGTTCCTGCAGGCCGAACACGCCGGTGGCGAGGCGGACGAGCTCCTCCAGCGAGGCCTGGAACAGCTCGTCGCGCGGGAAGTTCTCCATGATGTGTTGCAGCGCCTTGCCGTCGTGGCTGTCCGGCGCGAAGCCGAAGTGCTCCACCACGCGGGCCACTTTACGCCGCAGCACCGGGATGTCGCGCGGATGCGCGCTGTAGGCGGCCGAGGTCCACAGGCCGAGGAAGCGCCGCTCGCCCAGCAGGCGGCCGCGGCGGTCGAAGTGCTTGATGCCAACGTAGTCGAGATAGCCGCGCCGGTGCACGGTGGAGACCGAGTTGGCCTTGGTCACCAGCACTACTTCCGGCGACCGCGCCTGACTGCGGATGTCGCGGCTGGCGATGTGGCCGACGGCCGACGGTCGCGCCCGCCCCCGGCGCAGGATGCCGAGGCCCGTCTCCTCCAGTGCTACCAGCCGCTCGCGCCCCGCACCGCCGCGCAGCCGGTACTCGCGGTAGCCCATGAAGGTGAAATGCCGGTTCTCCATCCACGCCAGCAGCGCGCGCGTCTCGCTGGCCTCGGTGGGATCGACGCGGGCGCTCACGGTTTCCAGTTCGGCGGCGACGCTGCGCGCGGCGGCGCGCATGGCGCTCCAGTCGGCGCACACGATGCGCACGTCGCGCATGCTGCCCTCGATCTCCTGGCACAGCGAGCGCATTTCGGCCGCATCGACGATGCGGTCGATCTCGAAGTGCTGGAAGGACTCCAGTTTCTGCGCGCCGGCCTGCGCGTTTTCATCGCGCGGCTCCAGGGACTTGATCAGGCCGTTGCGCGCGCGCTCCACCGCCAGCACGGGATGCGCCAGGAAATGCATGGTCAGGCCGCACTTGGACAGCACCAGCCCGATGGAGTCGACCAGGAAGGGCATGTCGTCGTTGACCAGTTCGACCACCGTGTGGGGGCTGACGTAGCCGTCCTGCTCCAGGCTGGGATTGAACACGCGCACCAACGCGCGGCCGCGGCGCCGCTGCGCGAAACGCAGGTGTGAACCCGCCAGCGCCACCAGGTCCGCCGGTGTGCGCTCGACCAGATCCTGGTCGTCGATGTTGGCGTAGTAGGCGCGCAGGAACTGCGCCGGATCGATGCCGCGGACCGGCCGGCTCTTGCGCACCAGTGCCGCCGCCGAACTCAGCAGGCCACGGTGCGTGGCCGAGAAGCTTTGATCCATGTGAAGGTCACTCCCGAAAGCTTTAAGATATCGCTCACGGGCGCACCGTGAGATTGTTGATGGGTGCGATTATGCCAGTGAACGGCAGGGTTCGTCAGTGAGGCCGGCGTGATCCTCTACACGTATTTTCGCAGTTCCGCCGCGTATCGCGCGCGGCTGGCGTTGTCGCTGAAAGGCATTGCCTACGAGGCGCGGTTCGTGCACTTGTTGCGCGACGGCGGCGAGCAGTTGAAGCCAGGCTACCGGCGTTTGAATCCGCTGGGGCGCGTGCCGACGCTGATCGACGGCGAGCGGGTGTTCACGCAGTCGGTGGCCATCATGGAGTACCTGGAGGAGGCCTGTCCGCGTCCGGCCATCATGCCTGGCGAACCGGTGGCGCGCGCGCAGGCGCGCGCGATCACCCAGGTGCTCGCCGCCGATACGCAGCCGCTGCAAAATCTTGCAGTGAGCCGCTATCTCGGCCAGGTGATGAACCAGCCCAAGCCGGCGATCGACGCATGGATGCGGCACTGGATGAACAATGGTTTGGCGGCGCTCGAGGAGCTGCTTGCGGGGTTCGCCGGCGGCGTGGGTAGCGCGGGCGAAGGCGGCAGCAGCAGTGGCGGTGTTGGCAGCGGTGTCGGTAGCAGCTTGAGCGGCGGGTCCGGTGTCAGCGGCGGTTCCGCCGGTGGCGCCGTTGCCAAGTCCATCGCCGAAACGCCCTTCTGCATCGGCGATTTTCCCACCATTGCGGATATCTGCCTGGTGGCGCAGTGTTTCGCCTCGCGGCGTCTGGCGGTGCCCATCGAGCGCTATCCACGGGTGGCGCGCATCGAGGCGCATTGCCGCGCGCTGCCGGCGTTCCAGGTCGCGGCGCCCGAAAGGCAGCCGGATTTCGAGACGTAGCTGGCGCGCGGCGCAACCGATGCGTCTCCTGGCCGGGGTGCCGCGCAGCCATTACATCGCAGCGGCCCACTCGCAGCGGCGTGCCCAGCGGTCCGGCCGACCCGGATCCGTTCGGATCAAGCGCAGTGCTGCCGCGCCAGGTACTCGGCGGATTGCATCTCGATCAGCCGGCTGGCGGCGCGCTCGAATTCGAAAGCCAGCTGCTGGCCACGATACAGCGCCGTCGGCGCTGCCGCCGCCGAAAGCACCAGCTTCACGCCGCGGTCGTAGAACTCGTCCACCAGCATGATGAAGCGCCGCGCGGCGTTTTCGCTCCGGGCATCGAACACCGGTACGTCGGAGACGAACACCGTGTGGTAGTCATGCGCCAGATCTATGTAATCATTCTGACTGCGCGGCCCTTCGCAAATCTCGGCGAAGTCGAACCACACCAGATCGGGCGCGGCGCGGCGTGCTGCGATCGGCCGGCCTTCCACACTGAGCGTCGCGGATTCCGCCGCGGGCAGGCCGCTCAGGGAGGCGAACAGCTGCTCCATCCGGGCGCGGGTTTCAGGCGCGGCGCTGTCCAGGTAGGTGCCGTTCTGGGTCAGGTGGCGCAGGCGATAGTCCACGCCGCCATCGAGCTGCAACACCTGGGTATGCCGCTGCAGCAGCGCGATGGCGGGCAGGAAACGCTGGCGCTGCAGGCCATCCTTGTACAACTGATCGGGCGGCACGTTCGAGGTCGCCACCAAGGTCACGCCCTGCCGGAACAGCGCCTCGAACAGCGTGCCCAGGATCATGGCATCACCGATATCCGAGACGAACAGTTCGTCGAAGCACAGCACGCGTAAGTTGCGCGCAATGTCTGCGGCGACGATCCGCAACGGGTTTTCCACTTCCTTGAGCGCGCCCAGACGCGCGTGCACCTCGCGCATGAAGCGGTAGAAGTGGCTGCGGCGCCCGAGCCCGGCGGGCAGGGACTCGAAGAACAGGTCCATGAGAAAGGTCTTGCCGCGGCCGACGCTGCCCCAAATGTACAGCCCGCGCACCGGTGTCTGCGAGGCGGGACGGCCGGTCCGCGGGAACAGGCTGCGCACGATACCGAGCAGCCGGCCTCGCCTGGCGTCGCCGTTGCGCGTTAACAGGCTGCGCATGTCGCCGAGCAGATCGCCGCGCCCGCCGTCGCCGGCGATCAGCGCGGCGCGCAGTTCATCGAGTTTGCGCGCGCATTCCACCTGCGCCGGATCGCGCGTCAGCTGCTGGGTTTCGATCAGGCGCGACAGCCTTGAGCCCACGCTGCCGGGGGCTTCCGGCCCGGCGCCGCCCCGGGACACTACAGACCCTGGTAGTTCGGTCCGGAGCCGCCTTCCGGCGTCACCCAGGTGATGATTTCGTACGGGTCCTTGATGTCGCAGGCCTTGCAGTGCACGCAGTTGGAGGAGTTGATCTGCAGCTTTTTGCCGCCGGCGCCGTCATCGATCATCTCGTAGACATTGGCCGGGCAGAAGCGCGTGCACGGATTGTCGTACTCCCGGATGCAGCGGGTCGCGCAGATGTGCGTGTCGGCGACGTGCAGGTGCACGGGCTGGTTCTCCTCGTGCGTGGTCGCGGCGAAGAATACCGAGGCAAGGCGGTCGCGCGGCGGCAGCTCGCGCTCCACCCAGTGCCGGTCCGGCGAAACGTACTCGTCCAGGCGCTTCAGGGCGCTGTGATCGGCGTGGTTGGATAGCGTCCACGGCAGCTTGCCGGCGGTGATCGTCTCCAGTCCCGCGTTCATGAGGCCAAACCACAGGCCCCGTTTGAATCCGGGACGGATGTTGCGCACCTTGTGCAACTCGCGTCCGCCGGCGCTGGTGCGCCAGGCGGCATCGAAGCCTTCGCTCCCGCCAGTGTTCACCAAGTGCTCGGCGGCCAGGGTGCCGGAGCGGATGGCCTGGTGAATGCCCTTGATTTTGGGCGTATTGAGCGTGCCGCCGGCATCGCCCGCGAGCAGCGCGCCCGGCATTTCCAGCCGCGGCATGGATTGCCAACCGCCCTCGATGACGGTGCGCGCGCCGCCGGCCACGATCTCGCCGCCCTCGAACAGTGGCTTGATGCTGGGATGGTGCTTGAACTGCTGGAAGGCCTCGAAGGGCTTGAAGCGCGGGTCCTCGTAGTCGAGGCCGATGACGAAGCCGACGTAAACGCGGTCGTCGTGCAGGTGATACAGAAAGCTGCCGCCATAGGTGCGCGCATCCAGCGGCCAGCCCGTGGTGTGGGTGATGAGGCCGGCCTCGGTGCGCCCCTTGGGCAACTGCCACAGTTCCTTGTAGCCAAGACCATAGGTCTGCGGCGAGGAGTTCTTGGCCAGATCGAAGCGCTTGATCAGTTGTTTGGAAATGCTGCCGCGGCAGCCCTCCGCCAGCACCGTGGTTTTGGCGTGGATCTCGGGGCCGGGCGCGAAGTTCGGTCCACGCGCGCCGCTTTTCTCGATGCCCATGTCGCCGATGCGCACGCCCTTGACCGCGCCCTTGTCGTCGAACAGCGCCTCGGCCGCCGCGAACCCGGCGAACACATCCACGCCCAGCCGCTCGGCCTCGGCGCCCAGGATGGGCGTGAGCTGCCCCAGGGAGATGATGAAATTGCCGTGATTGTTCATCTGCGGCGGGGTGGGGAGCTTGTGGCGCTTGCGGGCGGTGAGGAACAGGAACTCATCGCGCGCCGCCGGCACGAAGGTGGCCGGCGGGTTGTTGCGCCACTCGGGCAGCAGCGCATCCAGCGGACCAGGCTCCAGCACCGCGCCGCTGAGCGCATGCGCGCCCAGCGCAGAGCCTTTTTCCAGCACGCACACGTTCAGCTCGGGCTTGAGCTGCTTGAGACGAATGGCGCAGGACAGTCCGGCGGGTCCGCCGCCGACGATGGCGACGTCGTATTCCATCACGTCGCGTTGCAGTTCCTCGCTCATGTGGCCTTACCTTACTTGGGCTGCATGCGAATGGCGCCGTCCAGCCGGATGGTCTCGCCATTCATGTACGTGGTCTCGAACAGGAAGGCGACCAGCGCAGCGTACTCCTGCGGGCGGCCCAGGCGTTTGGGAAAGGGTACTTGGGCGGACAGGGAGTTCTGCAGCTCCGGGGTCATGCCGCCGACCATCGGCGTTTCGAACACGCCCGGCGCGATGGTGTTGACGCGGATGCCGAAGTTGGCCAGTTCCCGCGCCATGGGCAGGGTCATGGCCAGCACCGCGCCCTTGGTGGCTGAATAGGCCACCTGGCCGATCTGCCCCTCAAACGCGGCCACCGAGGAGGTGTGCACGATGAGCCCGCGCTCGCCGTCGGCATTGGCCGGGCTTTGCGTCATCAGCTGCGCGCAGGCCTTGTCGACCAGAAAGGTGCCGATGAGATTGATATGAATGACCTTGGTGAAGAACTCGCCGGCCATCGGCCCGTTCTTGCCCAGCACGCGTCCTGCGCCGACCACGCCGGCGCAGTTCACCACCAGGTTGATGCCGCCCATGTGGGCATATGCGCGCTGCGCGGCCTCGTTCACGCTGGTTTCACTGGTGACGTCGCACTTGATGAATGTGGCCGCCGCCCCCAGGGCTTTGGCCGCTTGCGTACCGAGTTCGTCCTGTACGTCCAACAATGCCACCTTGCCGCCCGCGGCGACCAGGTGACGGGCCACCGCATTGCCCAGCCCCGATGCTCCACCGGTGATGACCGCGCGCT
>JAFEGC010000310.1 GCA_018240265.1 Pseudomonadota bacterium
CAAGCGACGCACCGAGATCATCTCCGCGCACGAGGACCTCACCATTGAGGACTTGATCGCGCCGGAGGAGGTGGTGGTCACGCTATCGCACGGCGGTTACGCCAAGGCGCAGCCGGTGTCGGCCTACCAGGCGCAACGGCGCGGCGGCCGCGGCAAGGCCGCCACCACGGTGAAGGACGAGGATTTCGTCGACAAGCTGTTCGTCGCCAATACCCACGACACGCTGCTGTGCTTTTCCGACCACGGCAAGCTGTACTGGCTGAAGGTGTACCAGCTGCCGCAGGCCAGCCGGGGCTCGCGCGGCAAGCCCATCGTCAACCTGCTGCCGCTGTCCGAGGGCGAGCGCATCAGCGCGGTGCTGCCCATCAAGGAATTCGAGGACGGTAAGTACGTGTTCATGGCTACACGCCTCGGCACGGTCAAGAAAACAACGCTCTCCGCATTTTCGCGACCGCGCGCCAGCGGCATCATCGCCGTGGCGCTGGAGGAGGGCGATCAACTGGTGGGCGTGGCCATCACCGACGGCACGCGCGGCATCCTGTTGTGCACCACCGGCGGCAAGGCCATCCGCTTCGCCGAGGACGAAGTGCGGCCCATGGGCCGCGAGGCGGCCGGCGTGCGCGGCATCCGGCTCGGCGAAGACCAGCAGGTCAACGCGCTCATCGTCATCGACAAGGGCTACATCCTCACCGCTTCCGCGAACGGCTTCGGCAAGCTCACGCCGATTGAGGACTTTCCCGTCCACGGGCGCGGCGGCCAGGGCGTCATCGCGCTGCAGCTCACCGAACGGAACGGTGCCATGGTGGGCGCGCTGCAGGTGAGCCTCGACGATGAGATCATGCTCATGAGCCAGTCCGGCGTGCTGGTACGCACGCCGGTGAGCAATGTACCCATCGTCGGTCGCAATACCCAGGGCGTTCGGCTGATCCGGCTGGAGGAGGGCGATCGCCTGTCCGGTCTGGAGCGCATCGACGGTCTGGCACGCGAGGATGGCGAAGATGCAGCCGAATCGCCGGAAGGCGGCGATGAGCCGGGTGAGCCCGGCCCGGACGGCGGCGCGCCGGGCGTAGCCACGCCGGACGAGGATTAGCGCTCAGAAGACTCCGGGTTTGCCGCAACGGGCCTGAAACCACCCGCCTGCCCTGATAAACTCGCGCCGCTTCATTCAGTCATTTCGGGAATTTCAAGATGCGCGTGTTCAATTTTGCGGCAGGTCCTGCAACGCTGCCGCTGGAGGTTCTGGAACAGGTTCGTGCCGAGCTGTTGGATTGGAATGGCTGCGGCATGTCCGTCATGGAGGTAAGCCATCGCGGCAAAGCCTTCGTCGCCGTGGCCGAGCGCGCCATGGCGGATCTGCGCGAGCTGCTGGCCGTTCCGACGAACTACAAAATCCTGTTCCTGCAGGGCGGCGCCAGCGGCCAATTCGCCGGCATCCCGCTGAACCTCGCGACCGCGGAGTCGACGGTGGACTACCTCAACACCGGTCAATGGTCCAAGAAAGCCATCGCCGAGGCCAAGCGTTATTGCAAGGTGAGCATCGCCGCCGACGCGGGCGGCAAGTATTGCAGCGTGCCGCCGCAATCCGCCTTGCAGCTCACGCCCGGCGCCGCCTACGTGCATTACACGCCCAACGAAACCATCGGCGGTGTGGAGTTCAACTACGTGCCGCAGACGGGCGGCGTGCCGCTGGTGGGCGATTTCTCCTCCACCATTCTGTCGCGGCCGCTGGAGGTGAGCCGCTTCGGACTCATCTACGCCGGCGCGCAGAAGAACATCGGACCGTCGGGCCTGGTGGTGGTGATCGTGCGCGAGGACCTCATCGGCAAGGCACGTCCCGGCACCCCGGCCATTTTTGACTACAAGGCCATGGCGGATGATCAGTCCATGCTCAACACGCCGCCGACCTTCGCCTGGTACGTAGCGGCTCTGGTGTTCGCGTGGCTCAAGAAGCAAGGCGGACTGGCGACCATGGCGGAGCGCAACCGCGCCAAGGCGGAAAAGCTCTATGCCTGCATCGACGGCTCCGGCTTCTATGCCAACCCCGTGGCGAAGGACGCGCGCTCGTGGATGAACGTGCCCTTCACCCTGGCGGATCCTGCGTTGGAGAAGGCGTTTCTCACGGGCGCCGCCCAGTCGGGGCTGGTCAACCTGGAAGGCCATCGCTCGGTGGGCGGCATGCGCGCGAGCATCTACAACGCCATGCCGGCGGCGGGCGTGGATGCGCTCATCGCCTACATGCGGGAATTCGAACGGACCAAAGGCTGATCCATCCCATGAGTTTCAAGGTTCTCACGCTGAACAACATTTCCGTCAAGGGTCTGGAGCGCCTGCCGCGCGAGCGTTTCGAAGTGGCCTCGGACATCGGCAATCCCGACGCCATCCTGGTGCGCTCGGCCGACATGCACGCCATGACCATCGGCGATTCGGTGAAGGCCGTTGCACGCGCCGGCGCCGGCACCAACAACATCCCGGTGGCCGCGCTGAGCAAACGCGGCATTCCGGTATTCAACGCTCCCGGCGCCAACGCCAATGCGGTGAAGGAACTGGTCATCGCCGGCATGTTCCTGGCGGCGCGCAACATCTGCGAGGCCTGGTCCTTCGTGCGCGGCCTCAAGGGCGACGATCACTCCCTGGAGGAGGCGGTGGAGAAGGGCAAGAAGAAATTCGTCGGCTTCGAATTGCCCGGGCGCACGCTGGGCGTGGTGGGCCTGGGCGCCATCGGCGTGGAAGTGGCCAACACGGCGCTCAATCTGCGCATGAAGGTGCTGGGCTACGATCCGCTGATCACCGTGCAGCGCGCCTGGCAACTGTCTTCCGCGGTGGAGCAGGCGCTGTCGCTGGATGATCTGTTCTCGCGCTCGCAGCTGATCACCGTGCACGTACCGCTGAACGACAAGACGCGCGGGCTGGTGAACGAGACGCGGCTGCGCCTGATGAAAAAGGGCGGCGTGATCCTGAATTTCGCGCGCGCGCCCATCGTGGACGAAGAGGCGGTGCTGGCTGCTCTGGATGAGGGGCACCTGGCCGCGTACGTGTGCGACTTTCCCTCGGTGGCCCTGCAGGGTCACGCCAAGGTGATCGCGCTGCCGCACCTGGGCGCCTCCACCAACGAGGCCGAGGAGAACTGCGCCATGATGGTGGCGGACACGCTGCGGGACTTTCTCGAGAACGGCAATATCCATCATTCGGTGAATTTCCCGGCGAGTGTGCTCACGCGCGTGCCCAACACCGCGCGCATCGCCATTGCGAACGACAATGTGCCGAACATGGTCGGACAGATTTCCACCTGTCTCGCGGCAGGCCGGCTCAACATCGCCGACCTCCTGAACAAGTCCCGCGGCGAAGTTGCCTACACGTTGATCGACATCGACGGCGAGGTGCCCGCCGCGGTGCTGGAGCGTATCCGCGCCATTCCCGGCGTGCTCAGTGCGCGGCTCATCCAGTAGGAGCGATGCATGGCGTCCCGGACAGCAAAGACCCGCCGGCCGCGCGCCGCGGAGCGGCATAC
>JAFEGC010000311.1 GCA_018240265.1 Pseudomonadota bacterium
ATGTGCACCCGTGTTCAAGCCTGTGGTTCGGTGGTCAGCGCCCAGCGCGCGCGCGCGCGAACGCCCAGGTCCGCCGCGATATCGCCGGCCTGCAGCCGGTGGCAACCGGCCAGCGCGATCATCGCGCCATTGTCCGTGCAAAACTCCAGCCGCGGGAAATGGATGTGCGCGCCCTCTTGGGCGGCCATGGCAGTCAGGGCACCCCGCAACGGGCGGTTCGCCGCGACACCGCCCGCCACCACCAGGCGATCGTGCCCGGTATGGCGCAGGGCGCGGCGGGTTTTTTCCACCAAGGTCTCGACCACGGCGACCTCGAAACCGCGCGCCAGGTCCGCGCGGGCCTGTCCGTCGAGCGCGCCAGGCGTGTCCCGGCGCAGCGCCACCAGCGCCGCCGTCTTCAAGCCGCTGAAACTGAAGTCCAAACCGGGGCGGTCCAGCATCGGTCGCGGAAACTCGTACACGCCCTCGCGTCCGCGCTGCGCCAGTCGCGACAGCGCCGCCCCGCCGGGGTAGGGCAACCCGAGGAGCTTGGCGGTCTTGTCGAAGGCCTCGCCGGCGGCATCGTCCAGTGACTCGCCCAGGATGCGGTACCGCCCGATGCCCGCCACATCCACCAGCTGCGTATGCCCCCCGGACACCAGCAGCGCCAGAAAGGGAAAGGCCGGCGGATCGGCCTCCAGGAGCGGCGCCAGCAGGTGGCCCTCCAGATGATGTACGGGAATGGCGGGCACAC
This sequence comes from Pseudomonadota bacterium, assembly GCA_018240265.1. GTDB lineage: Bacteria > Pseudomonadota > Gammaproteobacteria > Steroidobacterales > Steroidobacteraceae > TMP-86. Next base: position 734 of record JAFEGC010000311.1, read on the forward strand.
CCCAGGCATAGGCCAGGCTCCGGGCAAAGCCGACGCCCACCAGCAGCGCGCCGATCAGGCCCGGCCCAGCCGTGTAGGCCACGCCGTCCAGCTGTTTCGGCGTCGTGTCCGCCTCGTCCAAGGCCTGCCGGACCAGCGGCAGCAGGCGTTTGACGTGGTCACGGGAGGCAAGCTCCGGCACCACCCCGCCGAAGGCCTGGTGCAGGCTCACCTGGCTGTGCAAGCGGTGCGACAGGAGCCCCGCCGCGGCGTCATAGACCGCCACGGCCGTCTCGTCACAGGAAGTTTCGATTCCCAGTACCCGCATCGTCCTCATTATTATCCGTTTTGCCACCCTTCTCGCGTGGCGCATCGCCGGGTTGGCCACGGGCCCGGCTCGTCCGCCGAGCCGACCTGCCAAGCTCTTTTGCCTTTTGACAGCCCCGCCCGTAAAATGCGCGGCCCGGTCGCCGCTTTGAGGCGGTTGTTTGTTCGTTATTTCAGAGGTCTGAATGCCCAGCGTTCGTGTTCGCGAGAACGAGTATTTTGACGCAGCGTTGCGTCGGTTCAAACGTGCCTGCGAAAAGGCCGGAATCCTGACCGAGCTTCGCCGCCGCGAATTCTACGAGAAGCCGACCCAGGAACGTAAGCGCAAGAAGGCCGCCGCGGTGAAGCGGCACCTGAAGCGCGTTTCGCGCGACGGCAGCCGCGGCAGCGGCCCCCCCAGCTCCGCCCCCTCCCGCTACTGAAAAGTCCCATGTCGCTCAAGGAGCGAATCACCGAGGACATGAAGGCTGCGATGCGCTCCGGCGACAAGGAGCGGCTCGGCGCCATTCGCATGATCACGGCCGCCATCAAGCAGCGTGAGGTGGACGAGCGCATCACCCTGGACGACGCACAGGTCACCGCGGTGCTGGAGAAGATGATCAAGCAGCGCAAGGAATCCCTGGTGCAGTTCCAGTCGGGCGGCCGCCAGGACCTGGCGGACAAGGAAAGCGCGGAAATCGCGCTGCTGCAGACCTACCTGCCGGCGCAGCTCTCCGAGGCCGAGCTCGATGCGCTGATCCAGGAAGCCATCACCGCCACCGGCGCCTCCAGCGTCAAGGACATGGGCAAGGTGATGGGCATCATCAAGAACAAGGCCGCCGGGCGCGCCGATATGGGCGCCGTGGGCGCCAAGATCAAAGCCAAGCTCGGCTCCTGAACGGCAGCGGTCCATGGCCGGCCGCATTCCGCAAAGCTTCATCGATGAGCTGATCGCGCGCGCCGATATCGTCGAGATCATCGGCGCGCGCGTCGCGCTGAAAAAATCCGGGCGCGAATACAAGGCTTGCTGCCCGTTCCACAACGAGAAGACCCCTTCCTTCTGGGTGAGCCCGGACAAGCAGTTCTATCACTGCTTCGGCTGCGGCGCGCACGGCACCGTGCTGGGCTTTCTCATGCAGTACGAGAAGCTGTCCTTCGTCGAGGCCGTGCAGGACCTGGCGCAGCGCGCGGGCCTCGAGCTGCCGCGCGAGGCCCGCGACTCCCACGATGCGCCCGGCGCGGATCTGCACCAAACTTTAAGCAATGCGGCGCAGTTCTTCGCGCAAAACCTGCTGGACTCGGAGCGCGCCCGCGCCTATGTCGACAAACGCGGCATTGAGCCCTACACCGCCAAGAAATTCCTGCTGGGCTATGCCACCGACTCCTGGAACGCCCTGCTCAACCGTTTCGGCCAGCATCCGGAAGGACGGCAGCGGCTGCTGCAGACCGGGCTCATCATCGAGCGCGAGCGCAAGACCGGCGAGCGTGAAGCGGGCTTTTACGACCGCTTTCGCGACCGGCTCATGTTCCCGATCCGCGATTCACGCGGCCGGGTCATCGGCTTCGGCGGGCGGGTGCTCGAGCAGGGCGAGCCCAAGTACCTGAACTCGCCGGAAACGCCGCTGTTCCACAAGGGACGGGAGCTGTATGGCCTGTACGAGGCCAAGCAGGCGCATGCCGATTTCAAGCGTCTGATGATCGTCGAGGGCTACATGGACGTGGTGCGCCTGCATCAGGCCGGCATCACCTACGCGGTGGCCACGCTCGGCACCGCCACCACCCAGGAGCACTTGAACAAGATCTTCCGGCTCACCGGCGAGGTGGTGTTCTGCTTCGACGGCGACCGCGCCGGAAGACAGGCCGCCTGGCGCGCGCTGGAGAATGCGCTGCCGCTGGCGCGGGATGGGCGTGAGCTGCGCTTCCTGTTCCTGCCCGAGGGCGAGGACCCGGACACGCTGGTGGGAAAGGAAGGCCAGGAGGCGTTCGAGACACGCCTGGCCGATGCGCTGCCGCTGTCCGAATACCTGGTGCAGCAGCTCATGCAGCAGACCGATCTGTCCCATGCCGACGGCCGAGCCAAGCTCGCGGCGCTGGCCAAGCCCTTGTTTGCGCGCATGCCCGAGGGCGTGCTCAAGGAGCTGATCGTGGATCAACTGGCCGCGGAAATCCGCATGCCGGCGAACAAGTTGCGCCAATTGCTGCAGGCCGGCGCGGCGCAGGAGGGCCGGCGCGGGCCGGGCGGTGTGCGCGACACGGGATTTGCCGGATCGGGCGGGCGCGAGAGTGGGTCCACGCCGGCCACCGGGACGGCAGCCGGCGCCGCGCGCCGACCCGCCCGGATGCAGGCGGGTCGGCGCAATATGTTAAGCCAGGCCATCGGTCTGCTACTGCACTACCCGCCCGCAGCCAAGTCCCTCGATTCCGCCGCGCTGGCGAACCTGGACCAGCCCGGTATCCCGGTGCTGCGGCAATTGAT
>JAFEGC010000312.1 GCA_018240265.1 Pseudomonadota bacterium
CGCTGCTTGCGCTCCAGCAATTGATTGACGCGGACGAACTCAGGCGCAAGGCCGTCCTGCCGCCGGTGGAGTCGGTGGAGATCGCACTGGACAAGGGCCGCACCCTGCAGGTCGCGGCGGCGGCTGGAATCCGTATTCCCCGCACGCAATTGCACAGCTTCGGGCAGGCCGCGCTGCCCGAAGTTGGTTTTCCGGTGGCGCTCAAGCCGGTGCGTTCGCAGGTGTTCATGGATGCAAGGCCCCGGTTCATCGCGGCGCGCATCGTGCGCTCGGCAGCCGAGCGCGAAGCCTATCTGCAGCGGTACCTGCCGCTCACCGACATCCAGGAGCAGCAGTACGTGCAGGGAATTGGCTACGGTGTTGAATTGCTGTTTCAGCGCGGACAATTGCGCTGGGTCTTCGCGCACGAGCGGCTCCATGAGCTGCCCCTGCAGGGAGGCGGCAGCACGTATCGGCGCGCCGTGGAGCCGGTGCCGGAGTTGGTGGCGCAGTGCGCCGCCATGGCCGGCTCGCTGGCGTGGCATGGCCTGTGCATGTATGAGTTCAAGCGCGGCGCCGACGGTGCATTCATCCTCATGGAGATCAATCCGCGCCTATGGGGTTCAGTGCCCCTGGCCATTGGCGCCGGAGTGCCGTTCCCGTGGGGATTGTGGCTGATCGCCACCGGACAGGACGCTGGCGCGCAGCCCGCTTTTAGAGCGGGTCTGCGCGCGCGTCGCCTGATCGCGGACTTGGAATGGATGTACGCCAACCAGCGGGCGGACCACTCCGATCCGCTGCTGCTCACCCGACCGAGAGGATTATCGCTCCTGGAGTGGGGACTTCCGCTGCTGGGCAAGGAGCGCTGGGATCATTTCTCCTGGTCGGATCCGGGCCCGGCCAAGGCGGAGTGCCGCGCGCTGGGCGGTAAATTTCTACGTGCGAGCCGGCGCATGGCGGATGCTCTGATCTGTGCAGTACGGGCCCGGATGCTCAAACGCAAGGCTCTCGCGTTTCTGTCCGGCCGCGAGCCAGGGCTAGAAGGGCGCGAAGTGGCGCACGGCGGGCGTGAGCCGGTGCGCAGGGTGTTGTTCGTCTGCTACGGAAACATCTGCCGCTCACCCTTCGCACAGCTGGCGGCGCAGAAAAGCGGCATCGCTCAATTCGAATTCGAATCGAGAGGAACCCGCGGCGGCCGTGGGGAGCGCGCGCCGGCAGCAGTCGCGGCGGCGGCGGCGGCGCTGGGTTTCGATCTGTGGTCGGTGCCGTCGAAACAGCTGCTGCCGGAGGATCTGGAGCGGCACGATCTGATCCTGGCGCTGGATCGGCGCTCCCACGCGGGGATCTCGTCGATCCCGGGGATGGATGCGCGCAAGGTGCATTTCCTGGGGCTGTTCGGACCGTCGCCGGTCATCGACATCGCGGATCCGGTCGACATGGAGGCCGACGCGGCCGAACGAGTGCTGCGTCAGATCATGGGCTGCGTGGATGGCCTGTTGAGGGCCGTGCGGGCTCCGAGCCGCTGATGCGCCGCGCCGGGTTTAGTCCCGTGGGGGCAGGCGTTCTTCGATCGCCAGCAGACGTCTGTTCAACGTACTGCCGAGATTGAAAGACTCCTCGAAATAGCGCTTGGCCTGCAGCGCCAGAATGCCCAGGGCCAGCAATTGGATCGACACCATGGTGGACAGCAGGCCCACGATGTAGGTATAGGGGTAGTGCAAATACGCCGTGCGCAGCGCCAGCGTGATGTCGGATGCGTTGGGTGGCAGCTGCCACAGCGCTTCGAAATAATGAATGAACATCCATACCACGACATAGGCGGAGAACAGCGACAACAGCAGACCCGGCAGAATGAAGAACATGAAAGGCCGGAACGCGAAGCCGGACATGACGGTACTGAAGATTTGACTCAGTATTCGCATGCTGGAACGACGGCGGCCCTGGTGGATCTGGAGTTTCGACCAGTCCAAGTGTGCCGGAATCTCCGCAACGTTTGCGCGCAGGATCATCGATTTGTAGATGATCTCCGGCATGGCCGCCATGGCGTTGCCACGCAGCACCAGGCCTCGGATAAACGCGCCATCGTAGATGCGCACCATGCCGGTCAGGGTAGAGAGCTTCGACTGCGAGATCCAGGACAAAAAGCGATTGGCGACGCGGCTGAGGGCGTAGCGAAACGGCGGAATGCCGCTGATCTTGCCGCCGGTCATGTAGGGCGAGGCGAGCACCATCTGCGTGGAGGTGCGCGCGATGGCCTCCAGCAGCGCGGGAATGTGATCCGCGCTGTAGCTCATGTCGGCGTCCAGTACGATCACGTAGCGGCTCTTGGAATTGGCGAAACCGGTCCGTAGCGCCTCGCTCAGACCGCGGTTTTTCGGATGATGAATGACCCGGACCCAGTCCAGACGTTGCGCGAGGCCCTCCGCGATCTCGGCGGTGGCATCGGAGCTGCCGTCATTGACGATGAGCGCTTCGAACTCGTACTGCTCGCGAAGCGGTGCGATGCCCTGCGAGATTTCCGCCAGGGTGGACTCCAGCACCGCTTCTTCGTTGAACGCGGGAATGACCAGGGTGACCAGCGGTTTGGCCGGCGGATTGTGCCGCTGGAAAGCGCTGGCCGCCAACGATACGGAATTCATGGCAAGAGGTGTCGGGACATTCTGATTGTGGATGGAAGAGTGCCAGCTTTTGCCGCCATGTTATAGTTCGCGTCGCGCGATTCCCTGCCGCAGTCGTGATTTTCATATCTTGCCACTGTTCGCGCCGGATGAAACCGCCATATCGGCATGGATCGGCGTGAGTCCGGTCCCAGTCGCGATGGTTGACCGTTTTGGCGCGGGGTCTATGTGAACTGTGGCACGTCTGCAGGGTAGCCTAAGCCTATAATTGCCGGGGAATTTTCCCGGTGACCGATTCAATAAACGGCCTGGCCATGGGTGCCGCCGAGAGGCTCGACGACTTGTACAACGGATCCCCCGCCGCCGCGGCGCAGCATGTTGCAGTGCTGGGCGGTGGCATTCTCGGCATGTTTCTGGCGCTGCGGCTGTCCGAACGAGGCTGCCGGGTCACCGTGCTCGAGGCAACCGATCGCCCCGGGGGTCTGGCGGTCGACGAGGCTATCGGCCCCTACCGCTGGGACCGCTTCTATCACGTGATCCTGCTGTCCGATGAGCATACGCGGGAGCTCATCGCGGAACTCGGGCTGGCCGAGGAGCTTCGTTGGGGCATCACTCGCACCGGATTTTACACCGATGGCCAGCTCTATTCGCTGTCGGACAGTATGGAGTTTCTGCGCTTCCCGCCGCTATCGCTGCTGGACAAGATCCGACTCGGCGGCACGATTTTCCTGGCCTCGCGTATCAAGGATTGGCGCTCGCTGGAGCGGCAGTCCTGCGCGGAGTGGTTGCAGCGCTGGTCCGGCCGGCGTGTGTTCGAACGTATCTGGTTGCCGCTGCTGAAAAGCAAGCTCGGCGAGAACTACAAGGTGGCGAGCGCCGCCTTCATCTG
>JAFEGC010000313.1 GCA_018240265.1 Pseudomonadota bacterium
GCACTCCAATCCGGAATACGCGCGGGAACGGGCGGGCACGCGAAACGTCTTTGTAAACACGCAGTTCAACATGGGTCTTGTCAGCCGGCTAGTGACCGACTGGGCCGGGACGGCCGCCCGGGTGTGCCGAGTAAAGATCAAGATGCAGTCAAACGTCTGTGCTGGTGATGACATGATGATCACCGGCTGCGTAACCAGGAAGTACCTCGAGCAAGGTGATCGACGGGTAGACGTAAAGGTGATGATCGCCAACCAACAAGGACCGGCGATGCCCTGCGAGGCGACGGTCGCGCTACCCAGCCGGGCCACGGGGACGTGATTCTGATGCGACTGATACCTGAACGCGCTTGGCGCCGGCGCTTGCCCGCCGCCCGCATACCAACAAAGTGGACGGGCACGATGTGCCTGTACCGCAATTCGGCGTGGCGCTGGAGTGGCAGCATTGGCATCACTTTGCCGACCTGCTGCGCGCCAAGGGCATCCGCTTCGGCTAAGCCAGCTGTTCGCAAAATGACGCGCGCCGTTACCGGCACGCCGCTCAGCCATCCTCGAGGCGCCGATCCAGCGTCTTGATCAGCCCTCGCAGCAGCGCGGCGCGCGCCTGCGGCTTGTCGTCGGCCGGCAGCAGCATCCAGGGCGCGTGCTGGGTGTGCGTGAGCGCCAGCATGTCGGCCGCCGCGGTCTGGAACTCATCCCAGTGCTTGCGGTTCTCCCAATCCTCGGGATCGACCTTGAAACGCTTCAGCGGTTGCGCCCGGCGACGCTCGAACCGCCGCCCCTGCTCGGCCTTGGACAGTGCGAACCAGAACTTGGCGAGCACGATGCGATGCTCGATGAATTCCCGCTCCATCTCCAGAATTTCCGCGTAGGCGCGCGACCAGTCGGACGTCGTGGCGAATCCGCGCACACGCTCCACCAGCACACGGCCATACCAGGAGCGGTCGAAGATACCGACCTCGCCGCGGCCGGGCAGCGCGCACCAGAACCGTCGCAGATAGGGATACGAGCGCTCCTCGTCCGTGGGCGCGCCGATGGGCACGATGCGGTACTGGCGCGGGTCCATGGTGGCGATGACCCGCTTGCTGGCGCTGCTCTTGCCGGCCGCATCCATGCCCTCCAGCACGATGACCAGGGAATGCTTGCGAAAACGCTTGGACTGCAGTCGATGCGCGAGCCTCGATTGCAGTTCCGGCAGCTCCTGCTCGGGCATCCTCGAAGGCCGGCTGGCCGTGGCCGAGCGGATGCGGCCGGCCGCAGCGGGGCGTCCCGCCGGCGCGCGTCCGTGGCGGGGCACCGGCACATCCGGCTGCGCACGCAGCGCGGCCAGCAGCTCGCGCGCCAACGGCACCGCTTGGCGCCCCTCATAAGCGTCGCGAAAGCGCCGCCATGACGCGCCAGCATGATCGGTGAGATTCTGGCAGCGCTCGTGCGCCTGCACCACGCGCTGGTAATGCCGGCACAGGCGCAGGTCCTCGTCGGTGACGCGCCAGCGGTTGAGCTCATCGCCGCGCAATTTGCGCACGCGTTTGCGCTGCATCGCCTGCTCGATGTCGAAATGCCATTTCAGCAAGCGCACGCCGTCGGCGGTCAGCATGATCTCCAGCGAGTTGATCTGCGCGGCGCGCTGTTCCAGCTCGTGGTCCTTGCGGCGCCGGTAGGCCAGGTGAAACAGATCGCCGTACCAGCCGTCGAACCACACCGCCATCTCACCCCGGCGCGGCAGGGCCTGCCAGTAGCGAAAAGCCCAGGGACGCGCGGCCTCCTCGTCGTCGCGCAGACCCCAGGCGTGCGTGGCCAGCCGCTTCGGATCCAGCCAATCGCGCAGCGCCGTCAGGGCTTCGGTGCGACCCGCCGCCACCAGCCCCGTGGCGATGACGATGACGGAAAAACCCTTGCCGCGCTGCAGATCGAACTGCGCATCGAGCAGTTCACTGCGCAACCGGTCCAGCGCGCTGCCGGCGATCGGCTGGCGTTTCTCAGGAGCGGGCATGATTGACTGTGGAATGGAGCATCGACATCCGACCTACGACAGGGGTCGATCGCAGGTAATATAGCGCTGATGGGGAATCCGGGCACCAAGGACACCGTCCAGACGGCCAATCTCTACAGTCGCGCCTTCGCCGTGGCCGTACTGCTGCTGGTGGGCTACGCCGTGGCGCGCATCGTGAGGCCGTTCATCGGCCCGCTCACCTGGGCCATTTTTCTGGCCTTCCTGCTGCATCCGCTCAATCTGCGGCTGCGCCGCAGCCTGCGTGGGGAAAGCCGCGCCGCGGCGCTGCTCACGGCGCTCACGCCGGTGGCCATCCTGCTGCCGCTGTCGGCGCTGTCGGTGCAATTCGTCGCGCAGGGGTCCGCGCTGCTGCGCATGCTGCAGGCCGCCGCGCGCCGGCTCGACATCCACAGCCTGCAGGACGTGGCGCAGTTTCCCTGGATTGCGCGCCTGAACCAATGGGTGCAGGACAACTTCTCGGTCAGCGCCGCGCAGATCCAGGAATGGGCGGTGTCGGGCGCGCAGGAGCTGCTGCAGGCCGCGGCCAACGCCGGCAGCTCGCTGTTCCTGGGCACCATGAACACCCTGGTGGCATTCGTGCTGATGCTGTTCCTGCTGTTCTTTTTTTTGCGCGACGGGGATGCCATGTTCGCGCGGACACGCACCATGATTCCGCTGGCCGAGCAGCGCAAGCAGCACCTGCTGCAACACCTGAGCGATCTGACCCGCGCCATCGTGTTCGGCACGGTGATCACAGCGCTGCTGCAGGGGCTGATCGTCGGCGTCGGCTTCGCCATCTGCGGGCTGCCCTCGCCGGTGGTGTTCGGCGTGATGGCGGCGCTCCTGTCCATGCTGCCCGTCGGCGGCACGGCGCTGGTGTGGGTGCCGGCGGCCATCGTGCTGTTCGCGCAGAACCACTGGGGATACGGCACGTTCATGGTGGTGTGGGGCCTGCTCTCCTCCAGCGCCGACAACGTGGTGCGGCCGATGTTGATCTCGGGCCGCGCGCGCATTTCCACGCTGGCCGTGTTCATCGGCGTGCTCGGCGGCATCTCCGCCTTCGGCCCGCTGGGGCTGGTGCTGGGACCGGTGATCCTGTCCCTGGCGCTGGCGCTGCTTGAATTTCTGGACGAGCAGCGCGGCTGAGCGGCGTTTTCGCCCCGATCCATTCGGGGCAATCAGCATTTCTGCGTGTTTCGGGCATTTTATGTACTGCCGGAAAGGCGCGCTGGAGATGACAATGCCCCACCTTCTGCCTGAGGTGCATCATGTCCCTGACCAAAAACCGCGGATCATGCGATATCCCTGGCCGGTGTTATACCCGGTTAGTGTTGCTCTTGTAGACAACACTCAAACGTGTTGCTATGGTAAGCAACAGAGCAGATTTGCTGCTGCGCGAACGTCTGATCCTGAGCCAGCGGGCTTTCGTCGAAATCGTGATCTGGAGGGTGCCAGCGCCCGTGGCAGGCTGCCAACACTATTTCAAGTATCGA
>JAFEGC010000314.1 GCA_018240265.1 Pseudomonadota bacterium
GATCATCTGTCCCAAGGGCAAGGGGCATGATCGTGGTTTCGAGGTGCTGGAGGGCATCCCCATCTACCGGCATCCGTTGCCGTTCGAGGCGGATGGCGCCCTGGGCTACGCGTTGGAGTATTCCTGGGCCTTGCTGTCCGAGTTTTACCTGTCGCTGAAGGTGCTGCTTCGGCACGGCTTCGATGCGATCCATGCCTGCAATCCGCCGGACACGATCTTCCTCATCGGCGGCTTCTACAAGCTGTTCGGCAAGAAGTTCCTGTTCGACCACCACGACATCAATCCGGAGCTGTACGAGGCCAAGTTCCAGCGCCGCGACATCTTCTATCGGTTGATGCTCCTGCTGGAACGCTGGACGTTCGCCGTCGCCGACGTGTCCATCGCCACCAATGAGTCCTACCGGCGCATCGCCGTGGAACGCGGCAGGATGCCGCCCGGCAAGGTGTTCGTGGTGCGCAGCGGGCCGGACCTGTCGCGATTGCAGGAGCGTCCGCCCAATCCGGAACTGCGCAAGGGCCGCCGCTACCTGGTCGGCTACGTTGGCGTGATGGGCGGCCAGGAGGGCGTGGACCTGCTGATCAAGGCGGTGCATCGCATCGTGCACGTGGAGAAGCGCTCGGATGTGCAGTTCGGATTGGTCGGCGGCGGCACCGAACTCGCCGCGATGCGCGCGCTCGCCGTGCAGCTGCAGGTCGATGATTACGTGACCTTCACCGGGCGCGCGCCGGACGAGGTGCTGCTTGAGATGCTGAGCACCGCGGATGTCTGCGTCAATCCGGACGTTGCCAACGAGATGAACGACAAGTCGACCATGAACAAGATCATGGAGTACATGGCCCTCGGCAAACCGATCGTGCAATTCGATCTGACCGAGGGACGGGTGTCGGCGCAGCAGGCCTCGCTGTACGCCAACCGCAACGATGTGGCGGATTTCGCCGCCAAGATACTGCAACTGCTGGACGATGAGCCGTTGCGGCGGACCATGGGCGAATTCGGCCGTGAACGGGTGCGCAATCACCTGTCCTGGGAGCACGAGGTGCCGCACCTGCTCGCCGCCTATGACACGCTGTTCGGCGCCCGGGACGGGCAGCCGGCATGATCGGACGCTGAGTCATGTGCGGTATCGCAGGCTACGTCGCGACCCGCGAAGCGACTGATCTCCCCCGAGCGCTGCGCCGCATGGCCGGCGCGATCGCGCATCGTGGTCCCGACGACGAGGGCTTCTTCGAGACCGTTGCCGGCGATGAGCGCACGCGCATCGGATTCGCGCACCGGCGGCTGTCTATCATCGACCTGTCCACCGGCCACCAGCCCATGTCGAATGCGGACGGCTCCCTGCAGATCGTGTTCAACGGCGAGATCTACAATTTCCAGGCGTTGCGCGAGGAGCTGATCGCGCTCGGCTATGCCTTCCAGACCCGCTCCGACACGGAGACCATTTTGAACGCATACGCGGCCTGGGGCGAGCAATGCGTGTCCCGCTTCCGCGGCATGTTCGCCTTTGCGATCTGGGACGCGCCGCGCAATCGCGTGTTCATCGCGCGCGACCGCTTCGGTAAGAAGCCGCTGTTCTTCCATGAGCGTGACGGACTGATCCTGTTCGCCTCCGAGATCAAGGCCGTGCTGGCGTTCCCCGGTGTGGAAGCGGCGCTGGATCGCGAGCAGCTCGGACCCTATCTCACCTATCGTTACGTCCCGGGTCCGGCGACGCTGTTCCGCGGCATCCGCAAGCTGATGCCGGGCTCACTGGCCGTGATCGAGGGTGGGCGGGTGAGCGAGCGGCGCTACTACTCGCCGCCGGACCGCGCCGCGCTCGTGGGCCCGCGTCTGGATGCGGATCCGGTGGGCTCCTTCCTCGACATCCTGCGCGAATCGGTGCGCATCCGCATGATCGCGGATGTGCCGTTCGGCGCATTTCTCTCGGGCGGCGTCGACTCCTCCGCGGTGGTGGCGCTGATGTCCGAGCACTCCAGCCTGCCGGTGAAGACATTTTCGGTGGGTTTCTCCGACGCGGGTTACAGCGAGCTCACCTATGCGCGGGTGATCGCCGAGCGTTTCCGCACCGACCACCACGAACTGACGGTGTCGGAATCGCACCTGATGGAGCATCTGCCGGCGCTCGTCCGCTTCCGCGACGCGCCGGTCGCGGAACCCTCCGACATTCCCATCTACCTGTTGTCGCGCGAGGCCCGGCGCTCGGTGAAGATGGTGCTGACCGGCGAGGGGTCCGATGAATTCCTGGGCGGCTATCCCAAGCACGTGTGGGAACAGCGCCAGGCGGCCTATCAGCTGCTGCCCGCACCGCTGCGCCGTGGGTTGCTGGAACCCCTCGTGCGGCGGTTGCCGTACCGCTTCCGCCGCGTCAAGACGGCGGTGGCCAATCTCGCGCTCGCCGACGAGCGCGAGCGCCAACCGCGCTGGTTCGGTGCGCTGAGCGCGGCGCAGATCGATGAGTTGCTGACGGTGCGCGCGGTGCGACCGAACGAGCCGGATGCGGTCCAGTTCGACACCGAGCCCGGCGACTCCCGGCTCAGGCGCATCCTGTATTTCGATCAGACCAGCTGGCTCCCGGACAACCTGCTCGAGCGCGGCGATCGCATGACCATGGCCGCGTCTCTGGAAGCGCGCATGCCGTTCGTGGACCACGAACTGGCCGCCTACGTGTCCTCGCTCCCGGACTCGTGGCGTGTCCGGGGCGGTCAGACCAAGCGCATCCTGCGCGAGGCCGTGGCCCGCCTGCTGCCACGGGAGATCCTCGAGCGGCCCAAGGTGGGTTTCCGGGTGCCGGTCAACGAATGGTTCCGCACCACCATGAAGGACTATCTGATCGACCTGCTGACGGGGCCGTCCTCGCACGTGCGCGACTATTGCCGGGCACCGGTGCTCGATCGCTACCTGCGGGAACACGTGCAGGGCCGGCAGAACCACGAAAAGCTCCTGTGGTGCCTGCTCAACCTCGAGATTTGGCATCGCGAGTACGGCATCTCGTGAGCCTTATCTGGAAGCTCAAGCGACTGTCGGTGATGAGTCCGCGGGAGATCGCCTACCGGGCGGGTCGCGACGCACAGCGTCGATGGGAAGCGCTCGGGATCGGCCGCGCACGCGATGCGGTAGCCTCGGGTACCAGCGGCGCGCCGTGGTTGGCGGGAAAGGACTCCTACTTCGAGGCGGCAGCATACGTTTCCGCTGCGGAACGCATTCTCTCGGGCCGCTTCGATGTCTTCGCCCTGTCGGCCGCGCCGCTGGGGTTTCCACCCTCGTGGAACCGTGATCCGAAGACGGGCATCCAGGCGCCGATGCGCTTCGGCAAGTCGGTGGATTACCGGGACGATCGCCTGGTCGGCGACATCAAATATCTCTGGGAGCCGAACCGTCACCTGGAGCTGGTCACCCTGGCGCAGGCCTGGCGACTGACCCGCGAGGAGCGTTTCGCCGCCG
>JAFEGC010000315.1 GCA_018240265.1 Pseudomonadota bacterium
ACAGCACTTGCCCCGCCTTCACCTGCCGGCCTTCGGTGAACAACCGCTGGCGGATGATGCCGCCGACCTGCGGGCGCACCTCGGAGATCATGTAAGCCACGGTCCGGCCGGGTAATGAATTTTCCACTGCCAGGCGCTGGGTAACGAGGATCCGCACCTCGACCACCGGTGTTTGCGCCGGCATGGCCGGTTTGCCCGAACAGCCGGCCATGATCGCGAGACAAACGCCCAACAGCGGCAGGCGAAATAGGAGCGCAACGGGAAGAGCATGCATGGACATCAAGACTCGTATGCTCGGCCACGAATGTGCAGCAAATGAGGAGATTGACCGGATGGGCAGACGATGCCTTGATTCCGGTGCGCCTTTTGCGTACTTAGTGGCAGCCGATGAAACCAGGCATCGCCGTCAAGCTGTTCCTCGCCATGCTGGCGGCCTGCGCCTTGATGCTGGCCATCAACGGCTTGATGGGGCGCTTCCTGTTCGAACGCGCTTTTATGGGCTATCTCAACGAGCAGGGTATCGAACGTATGCGGGAGGTGCTGCCGGAAATCGCCGCAAACTACCGACGCCACGGTAGCTGGGACTTCGTGCGCGGCAATGCCGAAGCCTGGTTTGCGCTGATGCGTACGCCGGTGCCGGGTGGAGATCCAACGTTGCGCGTGCCGCCGATATCCGACCAGATCGGTGCGATACCGCGTCTGGCACTGCTCGATGCGGATGGCACGCGCCTGATCGGCAACCCCACCGCCGGCGCGGACTCAATCCGCTTGCCGGTGAATGTCGAAGGAGTCATCGTGGGCTGGCTGGCGATGGTACCGTTTCAGAAGGCGATCGCAGCTGGAGACGTGCGTTTCTACCGCGCCCAGGTGCGGGCCTGGTGGATCAACGGCACCGCTTCGGTGATGGTGGCCGCGCTGCTGGCATGGTTTCTCTCCCGCGCACTGCTGGCACGCGTGGGCAGACTGACCGGTGCCGTTCACCGGCTGGCCGCAGGCGACTACGCCACCCGCACGACCGCCTCCGGCGATGACGAATTGGGAGGGCTGGCGCAGGACATCAACCGCCTGGCCGACACCTTGGAGCACACCGAACACAACCGCCGGGCATTCATGGCCGACATCTCGCATGAGCTGCGTACACCGCTGGCGGTATTGCGCGCAGAGCTCGAGGCCATCCAGGACGGCATCCGGCCACTGACACCTGCAACATTGGCACCGTTGCAGGCGCAGGTACAACAGCTGGGCAAATTGATCGACGACCTGCATGAGCTGTCGGTGACCCAGGTCGGCGAAATATCCTATCGCTTCGCCGGCATCGATCTGGGCCAGATCCTGCAATCCGCCGCCGCCGGCATGCAGGGGCGCTTCGCGGACGCGGGCCTTGCCTTGGAGCTTGTCGCCGCTCCCGACCCCATGCTGATTCAGGGCGATGAGAGGCGACTGCAGCAGTTGCTGTCCAACCTGCTGGAGAATGCCTTGCACTACACCGATCGCGGTGGTCGCGTAGTGATCCTGGCGCAAACCCAGGGCGTCCAGGTGCGCGTAGTGGTGGAAGACAGCGCACCGGGCGTGGAAGCCACGCGGCGCGCGCGCCTGTTCGAGCGATTCTACCGCGTGGACACTTCGCGCAACCGCGCCACCGGTGGCAGCGGCCTGGGGCTGGCGATTTGCCGCAACATCGTGCAGGCACATGGCGGCAGCATCGAGGCCGAAGACTCGCCGCTGGGCGGGTTGCGCATCGTCGTCACCCTGCCGTGCACGCCATGAATTGCGCGCCGGACAGCGAGGGACGCGTGCTGATCGTGGAGGATGAGCCGCGCCTTGCGGGCGTGTTGTGCGATTACCTGAACGCCGCCGGCTTTGTCACCGATTGGGTGGCCGACGGTGCCGAAGCGATGGCGGCGATCCGCCGTCTGACCCCCGACCTGCTGCTGCTGGATCTGATGCTGCCCAACCGTGACGGCGTGGAGTTGTGCCGCGAGCTACGCTTGGAAAGCGATATGCCGGTGATCATGGTCACCGCCCGCGCGGAGGAGATCGACCGCCTGCTCGGGTTGGAGGTCGGCGCCGATGACTATATTTGCAAGCCGTTCAGCCCACGCGAAGTGGTCGCGCGCGTGCAAGCGGTGTTGCGCCGGCACCGGCGCGATCCGGGAGTACCAACGATCGCAGAATTGCAAATCGACGTTGCCGCGTGCCGCGCCAGTTGGCGTGGCCTCGATCTCGATCTGACCCAGGTCGAATTCCGCTTGCTGCATACGCTGGCAGGCGCACCTGGCCGTGTGTATTCGCGCGACCAGCTCATGGATCGGCTTTACAGCGATCGGCGCATCGTCACCGATCGTACGGTAGACAGTCACGTCCGCAACCTGCGCCGCAAGCTGGCTGCGGCCGGTGGCGAAGACTGGATCAAGTCGATCTACGGCGTGGGCTATCGGTTCGAAGAATGATACGCGCGCAACTGGCGCGCAAACTGCTGGCGCGCACCAACGCCCGTCAGTATCCCTGCACCATCCCCCCGTCCACCGACACGGCCGCACCGCTGACATAGCTGGCGCGCGCCGAGGCCAGAAACACGATGACATCGGCGATCTCGCGCGGCTCGGCCATGCGCTTGAGCGGCACGCCGCGCGCCACCGATTCCTGCGCCGACATCCCATCCGCCGCTCCCTGACGGGCACTGGCGTCCAGCACCTGCTGCACGCGCGGCGTACGTGTCCAGCCGGGGCACACGGTGTTCACCAGCACATTGTCCTGCGCCACTTCATTGGCCAGCGTCTTGGCCCAGCCCAGCACGGCCATGCGGATGCTGTTGGACAGTAACAGGTTGTCGATGGGTTGTTTCACCGAGGTGGAGGAGACGTTGACGATGCGGCCCCAGCGTTGCGCGCGCATGCCGGGCAGCACGACACGCGCCATGCGCACCGCCGACATCAGCGTCAGCTCCACCGCACGCGCCCAGCCGGCATCATCGACGCTGCCGGTGTTGCCCGGCGGCGGCCCGCCGACGTTGTTCACCAGCACATCGACCGGTCCGATCTGTGACTGCACCTGCTGCTGCAGCGCCCGCGCGGCCGCCGCTTGGGACAGATCCGCAGCCAGCGCCAGCACGCCGCGGCTACCGTCCGGATCGAGCTGCCGCCGCGCCGCTTCCAGACGCTCGACCCCACGCGCGCAGATGGCCACGCGCGCGCCCTCCTCCACGAACAACTGCGCGGCGGCAAGACCGATACCGCTGCTCGCGCCGCTGACCAGCACGCAGCGGCCCTTCAATCCCAGGTCCATGATCTCACGCACTCCGCCTCTGATGGGTAGGTCAATATCATAAGAGCCGCCTCGATCCATGCATACCGGCCTAGGATTATCATCCGGTTACCCAATTTACGGCTTATCGTAAAAAAGTCTGTACCATTTTACGATTAATCGTAAA
>JAFEGC010000316.1 GCA_018240265.1 Pseudomonadota bacterium
CATGATTGCGCGCCGCGACATGTCTTGACACCTCGATGTTCTTAAGTTGAGGGGCCCATTGTCCGTGCCTCTCGCTGGCCTTCCAACTTCTGGACTTGTAGTCTTCCACTACATATCTTGTAGTTTGTCTATTTCGCCTGCCAAGCAGGCAAGGGAGAACGTCATCATGCCGTCCTATGGCCAGTTCTGTCCGGTTGCGAAAGCGGTAGAGGTGCTAGGGGAGCGCTGGACACTGCTGATCGTGCGGGAGCTGATGCAAGGCAGCCGACGATTCAGTGACCTGCAGCGCGGTTTGTCGCGAATGGCGCCATCGCTGCTTTCGAAGCGCCTCAAGGACATGGAATCCAAAGGTCTATTGCTGCGCGTCCGGAGCCGAAGCAAGAAGGGTTACGAATACGAACTCTCGCCGGCCGGCAACGACCTTGCGCCGCTGGTGCTCGAACTGGCCCGGTGGGGCCTGACCTGGGTTCGATCGACGATGGAACGTAACGATCTCGACATAGACCTACTGATGCTAGACATCCAACGCAGCGTGAAGCGCGATTTGCTGCCGCAAGCGCGCGTCGTTGTCAAAATCGAATTTAGAGACCTGCACAAACATGCCCATTGGTGGCTGATTCTTGAGCGAGAGGCGGTTGATGTCTGTACTTCAGACCCCGGTCTCGATGTCTCGGTGACCGTACGCACGACGGTGAAGGATCTAGCGCGCTATTGGATGGGGGAGGTTGACTGGCGCACGACGAAGCGTGAACATCGAATTCAATTGCAAGGTGGGGCCGGCATACTTAGGGAGCTGCCACGCTGGCTGGGAAGATCGTCGGTGGCGAGTTTGAATCCACAATACAGAGAAGCATAGCGCTTCTGTACTCGGAATTTCGGCGGGCCAGTCCCTTGAAACCTTCCGAATGCCCTGCGTAGCGCGAGATGGTAGATGCGAGGATGCTGTTCCATTAGGTCGGCGCTTGTTTATGAAACACCGGCACTACACCCTGCTCGCAATCATGGCTGGTCTCGGGCTGGCCATAATCGCGATCCACACACGATACAGGAACGACCTCGGGCGCGCTGCCGCACGGGCGGCGCAAGGCAGCGTCCTCGCGAACACCCGCTGTGGGCCGATCGAGTACCAGGAAGCGGGTACGGGAATCCCGCTGCTGGTGATCCATGGCTCTGGCGGAGGTCACGACCAGGGTATGGATTTTGCGCGCCCGCTCGCTCAGCACGGCATCCGCGTGATCGCCGTCTCGCGTTTCGGCTACCTGCGCACGCCGCGCCCCGCCGATGCTTCACCCCAGGCACAGGCCGACGCCCATGTCTGCCTGCTCGATGCGCTCGGAATCGAAAGGGCGGCGGTACTCGGCCTCTCGGCTGGAGGGCCCTCAGCGATGCAGGCCGCGATCCGTTATCCGGATCGAGTCGGAGCGCTCGTGCTCGTGGTGCCGTTGGTGCATAAACCCGAGAGCGCAATGGCCTCGGCACCGCCAGTGTCCGACGAGAAGGACGAATGGCTGCTACGGCTGGTCGGATCGGACTTCCTGTACTGGAGTGCGCTGAAGCTGGCGCCAGACCAGGTGATACGCCACCTGCTCGCCACTCCGCCTGAACTGGTGCCCGACGCCGGAGCCCGTGAGCGTGAGCATGTGAAGGAGTTAGCGGAGCATGTGCTGCCGGTTTCCCTGCGCGCCGCTGGCTTGCGCGACGACACAAGACTTGGCAAAAGCCTGAAGCCCTATGCATTGGAAGCGATCCGTGCACCGACCCTCGCGATCAGTGCGCGCGACGATGGCTTCGGTACCTATGCGAATGCCCGGTACGCTGCCAGCCGAATCCCGCATGCCCGCTTCATCGGCTTTGAAAATGGCGGACACCTCCTGGTCGGACACGACGATGAAGTGCTCGCCGAGATCGCCAAACTGGTCCAGGGAGTCATGGCGAGATGACAACCATCGACGCACCCTTCGCACGTCAGTTCCTGCATCGCCTGCACGCGAGCGTGAATACCCACGATCCGGATGCGCTGGCAGCACTGTGCTGCGAGGACGTTACCTGGGAGGATCCCGCCGCGCCTTACACATTGCGTGGCCGTGACGCCGTCCTGCACTTCCATCGCGATGTCATGTTCCAGGCGCTGCCCGATGTTCATGTCGAACTGCTCGACGAACCCTACCTGTCGCTCGATGGCACGAGCGTCGCGGCGCGCCTGCGCATCCGGGGCACGATGTCCGGGTCGCTGACGCCGCCGGGCTTCGCCCCCACCGGCGGTGTCGTGATGTTCGAAACGGCAGAATTCTCGCGCTTCCGGAACGGCTTGCTCGCGCATCATATAGTCGTGCTGGACATGCTGGATCTCGCCAGACAGATCGGCGCTGTGCCGCAAGCGGGAACGCTTGCTGCGAACGTGGGCATGTGGATGCAACATGTCTCCGCCTTCCGGGCACGTGCGCGGCGGAGTTCGTGCAACTCCCCATCATGAAGGCCCTCGCAGTCATTGGGATCTTGCTCGCCGTAGTGACCATTGCCGCGGGCTGGGGCTACCTCAGCGGGGAGAGCTACCGACTGAAGGAACGCAAGAAGGCGGGCCATCTCAAGGTGTCGAGCGGGGCGTAGGCCGTCCCGGCGTTGACATCCACCCTCAACCACAGCTAGAACCGGCTCCGCAGGAGTTGGCAATATCGTGATGTTCGCTTCAAATTCAATTTCGCGCCACCGGGCGTGAATAGATCAGACCTTCCCTAGATCACCATACAAACAGAAAGACCGTGATAATTCTAATCCGGAGATGATAGTGATGACTAACGATATGGGCGCGCTGAAACGCATGTGGAAGATGCTTTTTGCGGTGATAATGACATCCCTCGCGACAGCGAGCGTTGTTTCTAACGCGGCCGCAGCGGGCTATGCCAATCTTGCCACCGTCAAACCGGTAATTGGTTGCGACGATCTGGAAAAGACAGATCTCAGTAGAGTGGTTGATAAGCCGGCCACTATTCAGTCGACTGAATTAATCACTACGCCCAAGGGTAAGTTCTGCAAGGTGTTGGGCAATATCGAGCCGACCATTGGTTTTGAAGTCGACTTGCCGGCTGAAAAGTGGACTCAACGCTTCTTGATGGGCGGCTGTGGCGGCCTGTGCGGCATGTTGGCTGTCGGCGTCACCAATGCCGGTAAGTGCGTCCCAGCGCTGAATGGCGAGTTCGTTCTCGCGGGTTCCGATATGGGGCATAGGGCGCAGATGGGCGGCGACGATGAAGCCAAGTTCGCCGAGGATCCGCAGAAACGCATCGACTTCGCTTATCGCGGCAATCACGTTACCACCGTCGTCGCCAAGGCGTTGATCAAGGCGTACTACGGTCAATCGCCACGCTATTCTTACTTCATGGGCTGCTCGGATGGCGGTCGTGAAGCGCTGATGGAAGCGCAAC
>JAFEGC010000317.1 GCA_018240265.1 Pseudomonadota bacterium
GGCCGGCGGCGGCGCAGTTGCTGATCGAGGCCGGCTGCGATTTGATCATCAGCGACGATGGGTTGCAGCACTACGCTCTGGCTCGCGATGTGGAGATCGCGGTGATCGACGGCGACCGGCGCTTCGGCAACGGCTGGGTGCTGCCGGCCGGACCGCTGCGTGAGCCCAAGGCGCGGCTGAAGTCGGTCGATGCCGTGGTCATGAACGGCGGGCGGGGCCTGCTGCCCGGCGCGCTGGCGATGACGCTGGATGGCCAGGATGCCGTTGGCCTGGTCGACGGGCGAAGCAGGCCGCTGTCGAGCTTCACTGGCCTCGTACACGCGGTGGCGGGCATCGGCAACCCCGAGCGTTTTTTCAACATGCTGCGCGCGCACGGCGTGCAGGTGTCGGGGCGGGCACTGGACGATCATGTCGTGCCCAGCCGAGAACTCATTGCTTTCGACGATGCGGCGCCGGTGCTGATGACGGAGAAGGATGCCGTAAAATGCCGGCAGCTGGCCGATGCGCGGCATTACTACGTGCCGGTGTCGGCACAGTTCGAATCCGGCGACGAGGCGGCGCTCATGGCCGTGATTGAGCGCGCGCTGCGCGTGGGGCCGAAGCCCGGTTGATGAATCGAGGAGAACATGTTGGACAAACATCTGCTGGACCTGCTGGTATGCCCGGTGTGCAAGGGGCCGCTGCGACTGGCGCAGACGGAAGGCCGGAGCGAACTCGTCTGCCGCGCCGACCGCATTGCCTATGCCATCCGCGACGACATCCCGGTGATGCTGCCGGAGGAGGCCAGAACCCTGGCCGCCGATGACCCGCTGCTGCAGCGCTGATGCGATGAGCGACTCGCACCGCGCGCCATTCAGTGTCGTCATCCCGGCGCGCTTCGCCTCCTCGCGGCTGCCGGGCAAGCCGCTGCTCGATCTGTGCGGCAAGCCCATGATCCAATGGGTATGGGAACGAGCGCGCGCCAGCGGCGCCACCGAGGTCATCATCGCCACCGACGATGAGCGCATCGCCACCACCTGCCGCGCCTTCGGCGCCGAGGCGGAAATGACCGCGGCCACGCACCTTTCCGGTACCGATCGGCTGGCCGAGGTCGCGGCTCGCCGCGGCTTCGCCGACGAGCGCATCGTGATCAACGTGCAGGGCGATGAGCCGCTGATCCTGCCGCAAAGCATCGCCGCTCTGGCGCAGGCGTTGCACCAACGCGCGGATTGCGATATCGCCACACCGGTGGCGCGCTTCGAGTCCGCGGCGCAGTGGCAGGACCCGAACTGTGTCAAGGCGGTGCGGGACTTGGACGGCCGCGCGCTGTATTTTTCCCGCGCGCCCATTCCCTGGCCGCGCGATGCGGTTCCGGGTTCGCTCCCCGGCGAGGCCTGGCACCACATCGGCCTGTACGCCTATCGCGTCCGTTCCCTGCGGCAATTCGCCGCGCACTCGCCCGGCGCGCTGGAGCTCATCGAGAAGCTGGAACAGTTGCGCGCGCTGGAGCATGGCATGCGCATCCATCTGCTGCCCTTCCCGGTGGTTCCGCCGGTGGGCGTGGATACGCCCGAGGACTTGCAGCGCGTGCGCGCGGCGCTGGCGCCGACTCGGCGGCCGTAGCCGCCCGCTCAACGATCGACGGTGAGCAGAATCTTGCCGATGTGCTCGCTGCTCTCCATGCGCCGGTGCGCGGCGGCCGCTTCCGGCAAGGGAAAGGCACGGTCGATGACGATGCGGTAGGAACCGTCCGCGATCGCCGGCCACACGTGGCGCAACAGCTGACGTTTGACTTCAGCCTTGAAAACGACCGGTCGCGGGCGCAACGTCGAGCCGGTGAGCACGGCGCGCTTCTGCATGATCTTGAGCATGTTGATGGTCGATGAGACGCCCCCCTGCGTGGCGATCACCACCAGCCGTCCTTCCTCGGCCAGCGCATCGATGTTCCGTGCCGTGTAATCGCCCGCGATCATGTCGAGGATCACGTTCGCCCCGCCGCGGGTGAGTTCGCGCACCGCGGCGGCGAAGTCCTGGGTGCGGTAGTTGATGGCGGTGGCGCCCAGGGATTCGCACATCCGGCACTTGGCCTCGCTCCCCGCCGTGGCCAGCACCCGGGCGCCGCGCGCCTTGGCCAGCTGGATGGCCGTGACGCCGATGCCGCTGGTGCCGCCGTGCACCAGCAGGGTTTCACCGGCGGTGAGACGGCCGAACATGAACACGTTGCTCCACACTGTGAAGCAGGCCTCGGGGAGCGCCGCGCCCTGAACCAGGTCCACGCCGGCGGGCAGGGGCAGCACCTGTCCCTCGGCGGCACACACGTATTGCGCGTAGCCGCCGCCTTGCAGCAGCGCGCACACCCGATCGCCTTCGCGAAATTCGCTCGCGCCCGGTCCCAGACGCTCGACGAGACCTGAGACTTCCAGGCCGGGATGTTTCGGCGCGCCCGGCGGCGGCGGATAGTGTCCCTGGCGTTGCAGGATGTCGGCGCGATTGAGCCCGGCGGCCGCGACCTTGATGAGCACTTCACCGGGCCCCGGCAACGGCACGGGGCACTCGGCGATGACCAGCGCATCGGGGTCGCCCGGTTTGGGTACGTCGATGAATTTCATGATGTGCGAATTATAGGGTCGCACCGCTCAGAACGGCGCGCCGAACACCACGCGCAGCACCGACAGCGAATCTCCGAAGCGGTAACCTAGCCCCACCCGCGGCAGCGGAATTTTCCATAAGTAGAGCTGCTCGGCGCTGCCGAAGGTCAGACCCATTTCCCATTGGACCGCGGTGACCGAGCCGGACGATGCGTCCAGCGGTGGCGCCGGCCGGCGCAGATACCATTCGTTGAGCGCATACAGGCCGTAGTCGAGCACATGACCGCGGATGCCAAGGGGGAGCGATGAGCGCGCGTCCAGGCCATTGCTCAGGCGCATCATGGCATCGTTGGGACGGTCCTTGAACAGGGTTTCGGCATAGACCAGCCGCGCCTGATAGCGAAGCCGCCACGGGTCGAAATCGAATGAACGCTCCGCGCCGCTCCCCGCCGCCCAGGTCAGCGCATCGGCCGTGCTGGTGCGCTCCTTGGCGATGCCGCCCTGCGCGAACAAGCTTAAGTGCCAGTCGCGATGCGCGATCCGCGACAGCTCCACGCCCGGCACGAAACTCAGGGTGTCGATACTGCGCGGGAGCGGCGTTTGCAGCACGTCCTCGACGCTGTAATCGTAGAAGCCCAGCGTGATCGGCATCAGGAATCTCGCGCCCCACTGCGTCTGGCTCGGCTCGCGATAATTCCAACTGAAGGGCAGCCGGTAGATCTGGATGGTGCGGCCGTTGACCGAGTAAATCCCTGAGCCAAGCTGGCTGGCGAAGGAAAAATTTGCGATGGTCTGTTCGGCGCGGTTCAGGCGCTCAGCCTGCGCGGGCGCGGCGCCGAGCAGCAGCGCCGCGA
>JAFEGC010000318.1 GCA_018240265.1 Pseudomonadota bacterium
GTGGCCACGCCCATGCACATGATGGCACCGATCAGCGCCGGCACGCTCACCGTGGTATGGGTCAAAAACAGCATCCACACGATGCCCGCGAGCGCCGCCGGAAGCCCCGTGATGATGATGAACGGATCGAGCCAGGACTGGAAGTTGATCACGATGAGCAGGTATACCAGGATGACCGCGCCCAGCAGGCCCAGGAGCAGCCCGTTGAACGAGCCGGTCATGGTCTCGGCCTGGCCGCGGATCGAGACCGTGGAACCTCTGGGAAGCTGGGCCGAGAGCTGCTGCACGATGCCGCGTACCTTACTGGCAACAAAACCGAGGTCGGTGCCCGCGACCGAGGCGAATACGTCGATGACCGGCCGCGCATCGTAATGGCTGACCACGGCCGGCGCCACGCCGCGGCTGAAGCTTGCCACGTTGCCGAGCACCTGGGGCGTGGCACCCGTCGCCGAGTTCGAAGACACCGGCGTGAGCTTGAGATCATCCAAGGTATCGAGCCGGTATTGCGGCGTCTGCACCACCACCGAGTACTGGTTGCCACTCTTGGTATCGAGCCAGTAGGAGGGCTGGGTCTGGAAGCTTCCCGACAACGACACCAGCAGGTTCGAGGCGATGGCTTGCTGCGTGAGCCCCAACTGCTGGGCGCGGGTACGGTCCACGGACACTTTGAGCTGCGGATAGTCGAACGCCTGGTGCACGTGCACGTCGATGGCGCCCGGCACCCGCTGCACACGCTGCACCAGCGCTGCGGCAAAACGGCGGTTGGCTTCCACATTCATGCCGGCGATCTGGATGTCGATGGGCACGGGCACACCGAAATTCAGGATCTGGTTGACGATGTCAGCCGGCAAGAATGAAAAATCCACACCCGGAAAGCGTGTGCGTAGCGTATCGCGCAAGCGCGCGATGTGCTCGGCGGTGGGCGAGTGACCCTGGTTCAGCGAGATGAACACGTCCGCATCCGACGGGCCCACCGGCAAGGAGGTACTGTAGGACAGGTTGATGCCGCTGTAAGGCACGCCGATGTTGTCGGCAATGCTCGACAACTGCGTCGCCGGAATCACTTCGCGGATGCTGGCCTCCACGCGATCCGCCAGCGCCGCGGTTTCCTCGATACGCATGCCGGTGGGGCCCCGCAGGTGCAGCTTGATCTGGCCGGCATCCACGCTGGGAAAGAAGTCCTGCCCCAACCCCGGCAGCGGGCCGAGTGGGAAGGCCAGCAGCGCGGAGGCCGCCATGGCCAACAGAAACAGCGCCGCGAAACGCGGGCCTGCGCCTATGGCGCGCGTCAGCCAGCCGCGATACAGCTCGCGCAGCTGCTCGAATCGGTGTTCGAAGGCGCGCTGCCAGCGGGCCAACAGATGCGGCGAGCCGGACTGGCTCGCGTGTTCATGCGTCAGCCAGTACCTGGCCAGGGTTGGCACCAGGGTGCGTGATAGCAGGTAGGAGGCCAGCATGGCGAACACCACGGCCTCGGCCAGTGGCACGAACAGGAACTTGGCGATACCCGACAGATAGAACATCGGGATGAACACGATGCAGATGGCGAGCGTGGATACGAAGGCCGGCAGCGCGATCTCATGCGCACCGTCCATGATGGCCGGCTCCACCTCCTTGCCCATTTCCAGATGCGTGTTGATGTTCTCGATGGTGACCGTGGCATCGTCCACGAGGATACCCACGGCCAGCGCGAGACCGCCCAAGGTCATGATGTTCATGGTCTCGCCCAGCGCGGAAAGGCAGATGATGGAGGTCAGCGCGGCCAGCGGGATGGAAATGGTGATGATCAGCGTGCTGCGCCAACTGCCCAGGAACAGCAGGATCATCAGTGCGGTCAGCGCCGCGGCGATCAAACCCTCGCGGATCACGCCCTGCACCGCCGCGCGTACGAACAGCGATTGATCGCCGATGGCTTTGATGGACAGGTCGGCCGGCAGCCCCGCCCGCAGCTCCTCGATGCGCCGGTGCACGCCGCTGATCACTTCCAGCGTGGAAGCATTGCCGGTCTTCAACACGTTCATCAACACCGCGCGATGACCGCCCAGGCGCACCACGTTGGTCTGCGGCGCCGAGCCGTCGCGCACGTGGGCGACGTCGCGCACGCGCAGCACGTTGCCATGCAAGTTGCCCACCGGCAGTTCGTTCAGCTCCTCCACCGTGCGGGTGCCGGCATTGAGCTTCACGAAGTACTCGGTCGAGCCGATTTTCTGCGTGCCCGCCGGGATGATCAGGTTCTGCGCCGCGATGGCGTTGGAGACATCCATCGCGGCGAGCCCGTTGGCGCGCAACGCCTGCGGGTCCAGGTCCACCTGCACCTGGCGCTGGCGCCCGCCGTAGGGGTACGGCAGCGCCGCGCCGCGCACCGTGGACAGCCCGGCGCGCACCGTGGTAAGCGCCAGATCGTTGATCTCGGCCTCGGACAGCGAAGGACTGGAAAAGGCCAGTTGCAGCACCGGCACGGTGGAGGCATCGTAGGCCAGCACGAAGGGCGGATTGGTGCCGGGCGGCATTTGCCGCAACTGGGCCTGCGACACGGCGGCGATCTGCGCGTAGGCGAGGTCCTCGTTCACGTTGGGCTGGAAGAAGGCCTTGACCACCGACATGCCGTTCAGCGACTGCGACTCGGTATGCTCGACGTTGGTGACCGTGGTCTGCGCATTGCGCTCGGTGCCGAGCACGATGCGGCTGGCCATCTCCTCCGGCGGCAGGCCGCTGTAGTACCAGATGGTGGCGACGATGGGAATGCGAATGCTGGGAAAGATGTCCACCGCCGTGCGGCTCAAGGTGAACAAGCCGAGCAGCACGATCACCAGGCTCAGGGCGATGAACGTGAGCGGGCGCCGCAGCGCGATCCGGACGATCCACATGGAATCAGCGCCCGCCGCGTGGTCGGTCCGCGATCAGCCGAGCCGGCGAACCGCCGGGCGGCGCACCGCCCTTCAACCGAACGCTCCGCAACTCAAACGAGGCTGTAATCGGTTGAACGGCGTCCGCGCAGCACGCGTTTGTCCTCGCCTCGCCACGCCCGGGGCGGACGAAAATTCTCCACCGCGCGCCGTGGACCAGTGCGCCGGTCGGGGTGATGCCGATAACGGCAACGGCAGCCGCCTGGGTTGGAACAATATTCCAAGGGCAGGCGCGGCGCCTCGGTCGACAGGAAGCGCTGGTCGCCGAGCGCGAGCGCGGCGTGGCACGCCGTGCCATCGGCGATCACACTCACGGCATGCCATCGGCGGGAATTATCCATCGTGCCGGTCCTTCGGGAGGTCGGTTTTGGGAACAGTTGAGAATGCATCAAATGATATTCCCAAGCCGCTGCGTCGATCAATCGGCAGGCATGCTTGCGAGGCGCTGAGAAGGCGCTCGCATTTCAAGGTGAAAGCACTGTAAGTATTTTTTACAACTCACTG
>JAFEGC010000319.1 GCA_018240265.1 Pseudomonadota bacterium
TGCGGTTTACGCCCGGCACGGCCAGTCGGAGTCTCGACCGCCGGATGCCGTGGGATTTTCGGTGATCCGCGCCGGCGACATCGTCGGAACTCATACCGTGCTGCTCGCAGGTGAGGATGAAACCCTGGAGATCACCCACCGGGCCACCGACCGAGCGTGTTTTGCGCGCGGCGCGCTGGCCGCCGCCGCCTGGCTGGCCGGGCGCGCACCGGGGCTGTACCGCATGGAGGATGTGCTGGGTTTTTGATTTCTAGACAGGGAAGGCGCGCGTCGCTATCATCCGCTTCCGGAAAATCTGTTCGCAGATCCGAATCTTAGCGGGAGGCTGTTCTACACGAGCGCCTCCCGCTTTGCACATCTGCCGGCCCCTAAATGCGCCCTGAATGCGATATACGGGGCACGCGGCTGTGCCCTAGCGAGAGGAAACCGGAAGTGTCGACACCTGCAGTGCTAGCTCTCGAAGATGGCACGGTATTTCGCGGCCTGTCAGCAGGCGCCAAGGGAAATACGACCGGCGAAGTGGTGTTCAACACCGCGATGACGGGCTATCAGGAGATTCTGACCGACCCGTCCTATTGCCGGCAGATCGTCACGCTCACCTACCCGCATATCGGCAACACGGGCGCTACGCCCGAGGACTTGGAATCTGCGCACGTATTCGCTGCGGGCTTGGTCATCCGTGATTTACCGCTCCTGCATTCGAACTGGCGCGCCAGCGAATCTCTGTCGAGTTTCCTGCAGAGGGGCAAAGTGGTGGCCATCGCCGACATCGACACGCGGCGGCTGACCCGCATCCTGCGCGAGAAGGGCGCGCAATCGGGCTGCATCATGACGGGGGAGAACATCGACGAGAGCGCCGCGGTGCGCGCGGCGAAAAAGTTTCCCGGCCTCAAGGGCATGGATCTGGCCAAAGTGGTGTCCACCAAGCGCATCTACCAGTGGAACGAGGGCCTGGTGTGGAAGGCGCCCGATCGCGCGCCACCGAGGCCACAGAGCCGGCTGCACGTGGTGGCCTACGACTTCGGCATCAAGCGCAACATCTTACGGCTGCTGGCCGAATACGGCTGCCGGATGACGGTGGTACCCGCGCAAACTCCAGCCGATCAGGTACTTGCAATGAATCCTGACGGCATTTTCTTAAGTAACGGACCGGGAGATCCTGCGCCCTGCGATTACGCCATCGCCGCCATACGTGAATTCTTCGACACCGATATCCCCATTTTCGGCATCTGCCTGGGCCACCAGCTGATGGGCCTAGCCCTGGGCGCGAGGAGCGTGAAAATGAAGTTCGGCCATCACGGAGCCAATCATCCAGTGCAGGAGCTGGATTCCAGGCGGGTGCTGATTTCCAGCCAGAACCACGGCTTCGCCATCGACGAGACAACACTCCCAAACAGCCTGCGCGCCACCCACCGCTCGCTGTTCGATGGCTCGCTCCAGGGCATCGCCCATGCCGTCAAACCGGCCTTCAGCTTCCAGGGCCATCCCGAGGCCAGCCCCGGACCGCATGACGTGCAACAGCTGTTCGAACATTTCATGTATCTGATGCTGAAGCGCCTGCAGAGTGTGGTGCGCGGGCGCACCGCGGCGGCGCGGTCCAAGACCGCGGAGATGTGAGCCGCCGTGCCCAAACGTTCCGACATCCAGTCCATCCTGATCATCGGCGCCGGCCCCATCGTCATCGGTCAGGCCTGCGAGTTCGACTACTCTGGTGCGCAGGCCTGCAAGGCGCTGCGCGAGGAGGGCTTCCGGGTCATCCTGGTCAACTCCAATCCCGCCACCATCATGACCGACCCGGAAATGGCGGATGCCATTTACATCGAGCCGGTCAACTGGCGCACCGTGGCGCGCATCATCGAAAAAGAGCGCCCCGATGCGTTGCTTCCCACCATGGGCGGACAGACGGCGCTGAACACGGCGCTGGACCTGGTGCGCGAGGGCGTGCTGGACCAGTTCAGCGTGGAAATGATCGGCGCCTCGCGCCGCGCCATCGACATGGCCGAGGATCGTGAGCAGTTCCGGCTGGCCATGGCGGACATCGGACTGGCAACGCCGCGGGCGCGGGTGGCGCACAGCATGGAAGATGCGCATGCCATCCAGGCGGAGATCGGTTTTCCCACAGTGATCCGCCCATCCTTCACGCTGGGCGGGAGCGGCGGCGGCATCGCCTACAACCGCGAAGAGTTCGAGACCATCGTGGCGCGGGGCCTGGACGCCTCGCCCACCAACGAGGTGCTGCTGGAAGAATCCGTGCTCGGCTGGAAAGAGTACGAGATGGAGGTGGTGCGCGACAGCGAGGACAACTGCATCATCATCTGTTCCATCGAAAACCTCGACCCGATGGGCGTGCATACCGGCGATTCGATCACTGTGGCGCCGGCGCAGACGCTCACCGACAAGGAATATCAGCGGCTGCGCGATGCCTCGATCGCGGTGCTGCGCAAGATCGGCGTGGATACGGGTGGCTCGAACGTGCAGTTCGCCGTCAACCCGGACGACGGCCGGGTGCTGGTCATCGAGATGAACCCGCGCGTCTCGCGCTCCTCGGCGCTGGCCTCCAAGGCCACCGGTTTCCCCATCGCCAAGGTTGCGGCCAAGCTCGCCATCGGCTACACCCTGGACGAACTGCGTAACGAGATCACCGGCGGGACCACGCCGGCTTCGTTCGAGCCCAGCATCGACTACGTGGTCACCAAGATTCCACGCTTCACGTTCGAAAAATTTCCCGGCTCCGACCGGCGCCTGACCACGCAGATGAAATCCGTGGGCGAGGCCATGGCCATCGGGCGCACCTTTCAGGAGTCGATGCAGAAGGCGCTACGGAGCCTCGAGACCGGCTACCAGGGTTTCGACGAGGTGTTGACGCCGCCGTTGACGGACGAGACCGCAGGGCAGCTCATGCAGGAACTGCGCTGGCCGGGACCGAACCGCATCCTGTACGTGGCCGATGCCTTTCGCTGTGGCTGGAGCCGCGCGCAGGTGTTCGAGGCCACGCGCATCGATCCGTGGTTCCTGGCGCAGATCGAGGATCTGGTGGGTGAGGAAACGGCGCTGTGCGCGCAAGGCTGGGACGGTCTCACCGATCAGCGTCTGCGCCGCCTGAAGCGCAAGGGCTTCTCCGATGCGCGGCTGGCGCGGCTCCTGGGCAGGGACGAGGCTACGTTGCGCGCGCGGCGCCTGAAAATGGGCCTGCATCCGGTGTACAAGCGGGTGGACACCTGCGCCGCGGAATTCGCGACCTCCACCGCCTACCTGTACTCCACCTACGAGGAGGAGTGCGAGGCGCAGCCGAGCGCCCGGCGCAAGATCATGATCCTGGGCGGTGGACCCAACCGCATCGGGCAGGGCATCGAGTTCGACTACTGCTGCGTGCACGCCGCCATGGCGCTGCGCGCCGATGGTTTC
>JAFEGC010000031.1 GCA_018240265.1 Pseudomonadota bacterium
CAAATGCATAGTATGATCATACGCTGAGCGCACGGTTTCGGAGCATGGCATGAGCACATCGACCCTGCAGGCGCGGGATTCCAGCGGCGGCTACCGCATCGGCATCGACACCGGCGGCACATTCACCGACGTGGTGGTAGGCGATGCCTCGGGAATCTTGAGCGTCGGCAAGGCCCTGACCACGCGCGAGCGCATTTCGCAGGGTATTCTCGAGGGCCTGGCCGTGGCGGCGGCACCGCTCCGTCTCGATGCGCAGGCGCTGCTGCGGCGCACGGCGGTGTTCATCTACGGCTCCACGCGCGCCACCAACGCCATCCTGGAAGGCAAGATAGCCAGGACCGCGTTGCTGGTGACGGCCGGCTTTCCCGACATCCTGGTGCGCCGCGAAGGCGGCAAGACCAACCCCTGGGACTACACCCAGGAGTACCCCGAGCCCTACGTGCCGCGCCACCTGACCTTCGAGATCCCCGAGCGCACGAGTTCCGAAGGCCGGGCGCTCGTGTCCCTGGACGAGGCGGCCGCAGTGGCCGTCATGCACCGGCTGCGCGCGCAGCGCATCGAGGCGGTGGCGGTGTGCCTGCTGTGGTCCATCGCCGACCCCGGGCATGAGCTGGCGCTGGGCCGCATCATCGAACGCGAGCTGCCGGGAGTTCCTTACACGCTGTCGCACCAGGTCAATCCCGTCGTGCGCGAGTACCGGCGCGCCTCCGCCGCCGCCATCGATGCCTCCCTGAAGCCGCTGATGCAGCAGCATCTGCGCGAAATGGAATCGGACCTGCGGGCCGCCGGCCTCGCCGGCGAACTGCTGCCGGCCATCTCCCTGGGCGGCGTCATGCACATCGACGCGGTCATCGAACGGCCGATCCACATGGTGCGTTCGGGCCCGTCGCTGGCACCGATCCTGGGGCAGGTCACGGGACTCGCCGAGACCGGGGCCACCGAGGTCATCGTCTGCGACACCGGCGGCACCAGCTTCGACGTGAGCCTGGTACGCGACGGCCGGCCGGTATTCGGCCGCGATACCTGGCTGGGTCCACGCTATACCGGCCATCTCACCGGCCTGTCCTCGGTGGATGCGCGCAGCATCGGCTCAGGCGGGGGCTCGATCGCGCGCGTGGATTCAGGCGGGCTGTTGTGCGTGGGTCCCGAGAGCGCCGGCGCGAACCCTGGCCCGGCCTGCTACGGCCGGGGTGGCACGCAGCCCACCGTCACCGACGCGGCGCTCCTGCTCGGCTACCTCGATGCGGAATATTTCAACGGCGGACGCATGCGCCTGGAACCCGCAGCCGCGCGCCGCGTCATCGAACCGCTGGCCGCCCAGCTCGGAAAATCCCCCGAAGATGCGGCCGCCGGCATACTCACCGTGGCGAGTGAGCACATGGTGGCGGCGATCAAGGAAATCACCATCAACGAGGGCGTGGATCCGCGCGACAGCCTGCTGCTGGCCGGCGGCGGCGCCGCGGGCCTGAACATCGTGCCGATCGCGCGCGAGCTGGGCTGCGCCCGCGTACTGGTGCCGCGCATGGCCGGCGCGCTCAGCGCCTGCGGCGCGCAATTCACCGACATCGTGACCGAGTTCAGCCGCAGCCAGGTGACCGCCTCCTCCTCGTTCGACTATACCGGCGTGAACCGCGTGCTGGAGGAGCTGCAGAGCTCCATCGATACCTTCGCGCAGGGACTGCGCCAGCGCGGCGTACGACGCTTCCGCGCCGCCTATTGCGTCGAGGCGCGCTATCGCTACCAGGTATGGGAACTGGAAGTGCCGCTGCCGGGCGCGCGCATCGAAAACGAGTCGCAGCTGACCTCCATCGTGCGCGCCTTTCATCGAACGCACGAGAACATCTTCGCCGTGTCGGAGAAAAGCCAGGAAATCGAATTCATCCAGTGGAAGGGCCGCATCACCGGCGAACTCGACCGGCCACCGCTCACGCCGTTGCCGGACGCCGGCACCGAACCGCCGCCGCCGCAACGCCTGGCACCGGCCTATTTCGCCGGCCACGGGACGATGCAGGTGGCGCATCGCCGCGGCGCGGAGCTGAAACCCGGCATGCGCATCGACGGCCCGGCCCTGATCGTCGAGCCCATCACCACCATCGTTCTCTATCCGGGCAGCACCGCCACCGTGACACCCTTCGACAACTACATGGTTGAGGTATGAACGCCCCACGCAAAACCCTGGACCAGGTGCTGATCGCGGTGCTGGCGAACCGGCTCGATTCGATCGTGCGCGAAATGACCAATACGCTGTTCCGCACCGGCCGCTCCGCCATTCTCAACACCGCCAAGGACTTTTCCTGTTCCATCGTCACCGCCGACGATCAACTGCTCTCCTCCGCCGACGGTCTACCCATTCACGTGCTGGGCGGCGGCCGGCAGACGGCTTCCATGCGCGAATTCCATGCGGATCTGGCCGCCGGGGATGCCTTCCTGCACAACGATCCGTACCTGGGCAACACCCACACCGCCGATCACACAATCCTGGTGCCGGTATTCGTGGACGGCGCGCACTTGTTCACGGTAGCAGCCAAGGCGCATCAGGCGGATTGCGGCAACTCGGACCCCTCCACCTACATGCCCTTCGCCAAGGACGTGTACCAGGAAGGCGGCTTGAATTTTCCCTGCGTGCGCATCCAGCGCGATTACCGCGACGTAGAGGACATCATTCGCATGTGCCGGCGGCGGATCCGCGTGCCCGATGTGTGGTACGGCGACTATCTGGCTGCGCTGGGCGCGGCCCGCATCGGCGAGCGGCGCCTGCAGGAACTGGTGCAACGCTACGGCGCCGACACCATCGCGGCGTTCGTGCGCGAGTGGCTGGATTACTCCGAGCGGCGCATGGAGCATGCGATCCGCGCGCTGCCGGCGGGGCGACTGACGGCAGCGGGCCGCCACGATCAGCTGCCGGGACTGCCGGATGGGGTGCCGGTGAAGGTGGTCATCGAAGTCAAGCCGCGCGAGGGCATCGTCGAAGTGGACCTGCGCGACAACATCGATTGCGTGCCGGTGGGCGTGAACTTGTCGCAGACCTGCGCCACCGCCGGCGCACTGATCGGTGTGCTCAACTGCATCGACGCCACCGTGCCCCGCAACGAGGGAAGCTTTCGCCGCATCCATATCCTGCTGCGCGAGAACTGCGCGGTGGGCATTCCGCGTTTCCCTGCCTGCACCTCGATGGCGACCTCCAATGTCACCAACCGGCTCATCAATGCCACGCAACGCGCCTTCAGCATGCTGGGCGACGGCCATGGTCTGGCCGAAGGCGCGGCTTCCATGGGCGCGGGATTCGGCGTGGTGTCGGGCCGGGACCGGCGTCTGGGCGGCGCGCCGTACGTCAACCAGATGGTCATCGGCAACAACGGCGGCCCGGCATCTTCGCACTGCGACGGCTGGGTCACCTACTGCATGCCCGATGCCGCGGCCTCGGTCATGGTCGACAGCGTCGAGATCATCGAACAGAAATATCCGCTGGTGATCCGCTCGCTACGGCTGGTGCCGGACAGCGGCGGCGCCGGCCGGCATCGCGGCGGACCGGCGGGCGAGATCACCTACGGTCCATTGCATGACCCGATGACGGTGGCGTACTTCGCCGAGATGCACGAGGAGCCGCCCGCGGGCACGCATGGCGGCCTGCCGGGAAGCCGCTCATCGGTATCCAAGATCGGGCGTGACGGTAGCGAGGAGCCGCTTCCGCCGATCGGACTTGTCGAGCTGCAGCCGGGCGAATGCATCCGCGGCTTCGAGGCAGGCGGCGGCGGATACGGCGATCCGCTGCAGCGCGATCCCGAGCGGGTACGCCATGATGTGCTGGAGGGCTGGGTGAGCGTTGGGCGGGCGCGGGATATCTACGGCGTGGCGCTGATCGGTTCGCGCGAGGACGGCACGTTACGAGTGGATTCCGCTGGCACCGCGGTGCACCGCCGGGCACTGACATCGACGACATGAGCGAGCCGGACCCGGGTCTGAAGAAAACGCTGAAGCTGCGTCATTTGTTCACGCTGGGCGTGGGCACCATCGTCGGCGTGGCGTGGCTGATGGTCCTGGGCAGCGTGCTCGGATCCGCCGGTCCTTTGGGAGCCGCCATCGGCTTCGTGATCGGCGCGGTCGCCATGATCCCGATCGGCCTGTGCTACGGCGAACTGGCCGGCGCCTTGCCCCATGCCGGCGGCGAGATGGTCTATGCCTACGATCTATTCGGCATCCGCTGGGCCTATTTCGCCGGCCTGTGCCTTACCTTCATCTACGTGATCAACTGCGTGTTCTTCGCGGTGTCGGTGGGCTGGCTGCTGAACGAGCTCATTCCGGGCATTCGCGGCGCGAGCTGGTACACGGTACTGGGGGCCGAAGTGCATGCCGGCGACATCGTCATCGGCGCCCTGGGCTCGCTGGTTCTGCTGGCCGCGCACTGGCGTGGCGCGCGCGATGCGGCGCGCCTGCAGGATATCGCCACCTACACTCTGCTCGGCGCCACCTGCATATTCGTGGTGATGGGCATCCTGCGCGGCAATCCGGCGCATTTGCAGCCGCTGATCGCGCCCGCGGACTGGGCCTGGGGATATGGCGGGGTGTTCGGCGCGCTGGCGGTCACGCCCTATTTCTTCGGCGGTTTCAACACCATTCCGCAGGCGGTCAGCGAGCTGGAGCATCCGCGCGACCGCCGCCACGTGGCCGCCGTGCTGGCCGTGTGCATACTGACTTCGCTCCTGTTCTACTGCGCGGTCCTGGCGGCGGTGGCCATGGCAATGCCGCGCGCTGAATTGCTGGCCGCCGAACTGCCGGTGGCGCAGGCGTTCCGCATGGTGTTTGGCGCCGGCTGGGCGGCGGAACTCGTGTTGTTTGCCGGCCTGTTGGGCTTGCTGGCCGTGTGGAATGCCCTGTTTTTCGCGGCCACCCGCGTGTTGTACGCCCTGGGCCGTAGCCACCTGCTGCCCGCCGGCCTGGGTCGGCTGAGCGGCGATGGCCGGGCGCCGACCCGCGCCATCGCGGTCGTGACCCTGCTCAGCATCATCGGGCTATTCCTCGGCAAGGGCGTGCTGCTGCCGGTGGTAAACGTCAGCTCCACCCTGTTCGCCGTGATGTACACCATCGTGTGTTTCGGCGTGCTGCGACACCGCCGCGCCGCGCCGCGACCGGGTGCGTATCGCGTGCCGGGAGGAACGCTGCTGGTGTGGCTGGCTGCGCTGTTCTCTTTGTATCTCGTCGGCCTGTCGCTCCTGCAGCAGTACCGCGATGCCGGCAACCGCATGCCGCCGGAATGGTGGCTGCTGCTCGCGAGCCTTGCGGCGGGCGCGCTCGCCTGGACTCTGGGAGGATACTCGCGCGCCGCCTTGAATGAAACGCAGCGGCGCCGCGTCATCTTCGAACAGCAGCCGGGCGACCAACCAGGCTCGACTTGATTTGATCATAAAGGCATAATGTGATCATAATTTGAAAAAGCCGGAGTGAACATGGGCGGCCTTACCTGGCGTTATGCCGACACCTTCGAATACATGGATCGCATCCGCGCGGGCTTTCCGCCCGCCATGATCTGCGTGGCCGTCAACGGCGGTATCCAGGGCAAGGAGACCCACGAGTCCCTGCCAGAAACGCCGGATGAAATCGCCGATTCGGTGGCCGCGGCCTGCGAGGCCGGCGCCAGCATGGTGCACGTGCATGCGCGCGATGCGCGCGACTTCACGCAAGGCGCGCGGCGCATCGACGAGTGGCTGGAAGTGAATTCGAAAATCCGTGAGCGCTGTCCCGACATTGTGGTCAACAACACCACCGGTGGGGATCTGACCATGAGCATGGAGGAGCGGCTGTCCTGCCTGGACGCGGCACCGGACGTCGCCTCGCTGAATCTCACGCCCGACATGAGCCGCTTCACCATGAAGGCGCGGCCGGCATCCCTGCCGCATCCGCGTGCCGAGACGGTGGTGGATGCCTGCATTCCCTTCACCTACGGCCTGGTGGAGCAGTTCGCGGCGGAGATGAAAAAGCGCGGCATCAAGCCCGAGATGGAGACCTATCACACCGGCGGCGCCTGGGTGATGCGCGACCTGATCGAACACGAACTGGTCGAGCCGCCCTATCTCATCCAGACCGTCATGGGCGCGCAGACGGCAAGTTACCCCACCCCGGAACACGTCCTTGCACTGCTGCGCGAGCTTCCCGATCAGACCGTCTGGCTGTGCTCGGGCATCGGTCCCTTCCAGCTGCCGCTCACCACGCTGGCGCTGTCCATGGGCGGGCATGCGCGCGTCGGTCTGGAAGACAACCTCTACTATGCCCGTGGCCGCAAGTTCAAGGACAACGCCGAGGCCGTGCGCCGCGTGGTCCGCATCGCCGGCGAACTGAATCGCAAGGTGGCCACACCCGCGCAAACGCGCCAGCTGCTCGGCCTGCCGGACAAACCCAACAATCGCCCAACCTCCAGGAAACCCGCATGAACACCGCGCTCAGGGAACGCTCTCCCATCGAGGAGGCGCTGGCCGCCGCAGAAAGCCGCTTCAGCGCCGCCAATCCCAAAAGCCGTGCACGCCACGAGCGCGCCGCCCATGTGCTGCCGGCCGGACATTCGCGCCAGACCCTGTATTTTTCGCCGTTTCCGCTGACCGTCGAGCGGGGTCAGGGCTGCCGCATCACCGACATCGACGGCCACGAATATCTGAACTTGGTGGGCGATTACGCCGCCGGTCTGTTCGGACATCAATCCGAACCGCTGCAACGCGCGGCGCTGGAGGCCATGCGGTCCGGCATTTCGCTGAGCGGCCCCAACACGCGCGAGGTGGAATTCGCGGAATACATTTCCAGGCGCATCCCGTCCATGGAACAGCTGCGATTCTGCAACTCGGGATCGGAAGCCTGTCTGTTCGCCACGCTGCTCGCGCGTCACGCCACGCGCCGGTCCAAGATCCTGGTGTTCAACGGCTGCTATCACGGCGGCTTCATGATCTACGGTGCCGCGGACCCGGGGCTGAGCGTGCCGTTCCAGACCATCAAGTCCGACTACAACGACGTGGCGGGCACGCGCGCCGCGCTGCGAGCGAACGCAACCGACATCGCCGCGGTGCTGGTGGAGCCGGTCATGGGCTCGGGCGGCGCGATCGTCGGTAGCCTCGAGTTCCTGGCCATGCTGCGCGAGGAGACACAACGGCTGGGCATCGTGCTGATCTTCGACGAGGTGATGACCTCGCGCATGGGGCCGGGCGGCGTCCAGGGCATCCGCGGGATCCGCCCCGATCTCACCACGCTGGGCAAGTTCTGGGGAGGCGGCTTCGCGTTCGGCGCCTTCGGCGGCGCCCGCGAATTCATGCGTCATCTGGACGTGCGCAGCGGCGGCACGCTGTCCCAGGCCGGCACATTCAACAACAACGTCGTCACCATGAGCGCAGGCCTGGTCGGCGCGCGCGACGTCTACTCGCCCGAGGTCTGCCTCAAGCTCAATGCGCTGGGCGATTCGCTGCGGGAACAGCTATGCGAAGTCGGCCGCGCGCTCAAGGCACCGTTCCAGGCAACGGGGCTGGGCGGTGTGATGAACACCCATTGGAGCAGTGGCGCCATCGTCAATCCCGCCCAGGTGGCGCCGGCGGGCGCACCGGTGCGCCGTCTGTTCCAGCTGGAAATGATCGAGCGCGGCTTCTACGTGGCACAGCGCGGCATGATCAATCTCTCGCTGCCCATGCTGGACACCGACCTCTCCGGATTCGTGTCCGCCGCGCGCGACTTTCTCATCCGCCACGCCGACCTGCTGCCGCGAACGTGAATTCCGCGCCGGCGCTCCGCGGGGACATCGGCTACTTCCAATTCCTGTCGCTGAGCTTCGGCACCATGATCGGCTCCGCCTGGGTGATCCTGCTCGGCGACTGGCTGGGCAAGGCCGGCCCCGGCGGAGCGGTGCTCGGCTTTTTGAGCGGCGCTCTCATCGTCATGACCATCGGTGCCTGCTATGCGGAGCTGGCTTCGCACCTGCCCGAGGCCGGCAGCGAGTTCATCTACGCGCACCGGGTCTACGGCCGAGGCCTGGCATTCACGGTCGGCTGGTTCCTGGTGCTGTACCTGGTGAGCGTGACCGTGTTCGAAGCCCTGGCGCTGGCCTGGATCGCCGAACTGCTGTTTCCGGACTGGCAATCGCTGACGCTGTATTCGGTGTTCGGCGGCGCTATCACCTGGCAGACGCTGCTGGTCGGCATCGGCGGCGCGCTGTGCATCTTCGCGTTGAACCTTGCCGGCACCAGGGCGGCGGTGGTCGGGCACAGCATCCTCACCTTTGGCTTCCTGTTCGTGGTGCTGTGCATCCTGGCCGCCCTGCTCACCCACGGACAGGCGAATCATGCGCGACCGCTGTTCGCCACCACCAACGGCAAACCCTGGTGGCTGGGGAGCTTCGGCATCTTTTCCTTCTGTGCCTATGCGCTGAATGGCTTTCAGGCCATTCCGCAGGCCATCGAGGAACGTTCCGGGAAGACCCGGCTGCGCAGCATCGGCATGGTCATCGTCGCATCGATCGCCGCGGCCGCCTGTTTCTACTGCATCGTCGTGATTGCGGCCAGCCTGTCGATGCCCTGGCAAAGACTGGTCGATGAGCCCCTGCCGATGATCGCGGCCGCCGCCACGCTGCCGCAGGGGCAGATGGTCGCGCGTGTACTGCTGGTGGCCACCGCCGTGTCGTTGATCAAGGCCTGGAACGGCGTATTCATGATGGCGGTGCGGCTGGTGCTCGCCATGGCGCGAACCGGCTATGTGCCCGGCCGGTTCGCGCGACTGCATCCGCGTCTCGCCTCACCTGTCCCCGCCTTGTGCCTGGTGGCATCGTTGAACGTCGCCGGCATCTTCTGGGGCAGGGCCGCGATCGAGCCCATCACCGACATGTGCGCGATGGTGCTGACGCTGACCTACGTAATGTGCTGCGCCACGGTGCTGCGGCTGCGGGCACGCGCCGGGACGGCCGAGGGCATGGCCGGCAGCGTGACCGCCTTCAAAGTGCCGGGGGGCAGCGCGCTCGTATGGACGGCCCTGATCGGCTCCGTGATCATGACCCTGGTCGCTTTCCTTGCGCCCTGGTGGGGCAGACAAGGACTGCCGCTGGAATGGGTGTTGCTGATCGCCTGGGGCGCCATCGGCGCCGGGGTGTGGTGGTCGCGCGAGCGGGTGGGGTTTACCCCGCCGTGATGGGCAAGCTTTCCCAGTATCCGGGAATCTTGTCCAGCACCACCAGGTCGCGCCGCATCGCATCCTCCGCGGCCGCCGGGTCGCGGGCTTGGAAGGCTGCCAGCAGCCGTTCATGATTATCCATCGCGACACGCCGGTGGCTCGAGGCCTTGGTCAGCAGCGTAACGGTGCTCGCCACCAATGGCGCCATGCGCAGCCACAGCATCTGGATCAGCGGCACCAGCACCGGGTTGTCGGCGATGCGGTAGATCTCGAAGTGAAACGCCATGTTCAGCGCTGTGAAGGTGTGCAGATCGGCGGCGGAAAGACTTTTCTCGATGCCGGTCTGCACGGCACGCAGGTGTTCGATCTGCACCAGCGTGATATTGCGCGCAGCCAGCGCCGCGGCTTTGCCTTCGAGCAGCTGGCGCAGGTCGATGAGTTGCTCGACCTGGCGCCGGTTGAGCGTGGGCACGCGCGCCGAGCGGTTTGGAAGGCCCTCGAAGGCGCCCTCGGAAGTCAGCCGGCGCAGCGCCTCACGCACCGGCATCTCCCCCATGGACAACTCCCTGGCCAGGGCCCGCAAGGTGATCACCTCGCCCGGCCGGAAATGCCCCGCCAGCACCGCCTCCTTCAAGGCGACATAAGCGCGGCTGTGCGCGGCTTCGCCGGGTGTCGGTTCGGTGGCCGAAACCGCCAGCGGGCGTCGTGGCGGCTTCGCGCGCGATTTGCGGGCGGAAACGCGTTTGGCCTTGGCGGTGGACATGTGCAAGCGCTCGATCCGTGGCGTTGGGGAGCCAAGCCTAGTCCGCTGCGGGCGCGATGCGCAAGTGAAGCCGGATGGTTGTGATCAATTCTCGTTGATGTGATCATATATCCATGAACTGCATTCCGGGCAAGGCGCGCATCGTGATCATCGGCGGCGGGATCGGCGGCAGCAGCGCCGCCTATCATCTCGCCGCACTGGGGCAGACCGACGTGGTGCTGCTGGAGCGCTCGATGCTGAGCTCCGGCACCACCTGGCACTCCACCGGCAACATGGAAACCTACCGCGCCGATCCGCTCATCTACGACATGGTACGGTATGCGGCTGAGACCTATCCGCGCCTGGCGCGGGAAACGGACAAGGACATCGGCTGGCGCCCGGTCGGGCGCGTGCATTACACCGACCGCGAAGACCGCTGGGCCCTGATGCGGGACCTGCCGGAACTCGGGCGCGCGCGCGGCATGGTGCTGGAACCGATGACGCCGGCGCAGGTGCAGGCGCGCCTGCCCATCATCGACTCCGCCGGGCTGGCGGGAGGCTTATGGATTCCGAGCGACGCGCGGGTAAACGCCACCGATGCGGTGCACGCCTTTGCCGCCGCGGCGCGCGCGCGCGGCGTGCGCATTTGCCAGGACGCGGTGGTCGAGCGCATCGCGGTACGTCACGGCGCCGTGTGCGGCGTCGAGTGCGCGAGCGGGCGCATCGACTGCGACATCGTGGTACTCGCCGCCGGCCTGTGGTCGCGCGATCTCGCCGCTGGCTGCGGTGTACACCTGCCAATGTACGCGCTCGAACATCAATACATCATCACCAAGCCGCAGGGCATGCCGCGCAACCTGCCCCTGTTCCTGTCCTATGACGACCAGCTGTACGGGCGCGAGGAGGTGGGCGGCCTGATGATCGGGAGCCTGGATGATGATGCGATCCCGCTGTCCGCGGCACAGCTACCGCAGAATTTTTCCTTCGCCCTGCTCAACGAACGCTGGCCGCAGTTCGAAGCGTATATGGACACCGCGATGCGCCGATTTCCGCTGCTGCGCAACGCCGAGATCAAGATGCTGTTGAACGGACCGGAGAGCTTTACGCACGACGGCCAGATGCTGCTCGGGCCGGCGCCGGGGCTCACCGGGCTGTTCATGACCTGCGCCTTCAATTCCAACGGCATGGCGCTGGCACCGGCCGCCGGACGCTACGTAGCGGAATGGATCGTCGAAGGCGCACCCAGCGCCGACGTGGCGCCGTTGGATGCCCGGCGTTTCTCGCCGGCGCAGGCAACCGAGGACTTCATGCGCGCCCGCGCCGCCGAAATCCCGGGGTTTCATTGTCGCATGCATGGTCCCGGCGATGACTATCGCAGCGCGCGCAACCTGCGCCTGTCGCCCCTGCATGCGCAGTTACGACGGGCCGGCGCGCATTTCACGTCCATCAACGGTTGGGAACGACCGGCTTGGATCGCCCATGATGCCGGCGGGTTTGCCGAGTTCGTCGCCCGGGAGGTGCGCGCCGCCTCGGAAGCGGTGCTGATGGTGGACCGCTCCAGCGATGTGAAGATTCTGTGTGCCGGCCATCTTCCCGCCGCCGGCGCCACGGGTCTCGAAGCGCTCGTCGGTTCGCAGGGCCAGGTCGAAGCCGTGGTGCGCCGCATTGCTTGGCAGAACGGCCAACATCTGCTGACCGCCTCGCCCGATCAGGAAACGTGGCTGCTCGAATGGCAGCGCCGCGAGGCCGCGCAGCCGCTGAACGACCTGAGTGCTAGCCTCGCGATGATCGAACTGCACGGTCCGGCGCGGCATCGACTGCTGGCCGACCTTGGCGCAGCCGGTCTTGCCGTGCACACCCTTGCCGATGACACCGCCGACAGCGCGCTGCTGCTCATCTCCAGCGAGCTGGCGGATACGCTGTGGCAACATCTGCTGGATCGCGGTACGCGGCACGGCCTGCTCGTCGGTGGACATCTGGCGCAGGAAGCCCTGCGCGTGCGGCGCGGACTGCCCGGCTTCGGCGCCGAAGCAACGCCGGCGCGACTCGCCACGGAACTTGGGTTCGACGCGGTGCCGCCACCCACGGTACCTGCGCCGCGCACGCATCAGCCGCGCCGACTCGTGGCGCTGTCCAGCTCCATGCCCCGAATCGAATTCGGTTCGCGCGAGATCGCGCTCGGCGGCGAAGCCGTGGTCGGCGAGCTGTGTTCGCGGGTGCGGCTACCAGGATGGCCCGAAACGCTGGCGCTCGCGCTCATCGATCCGAATCGCTGGGATGGAGCGAGCAGTCTTCACACCGTCGCCGCCGGCAGGCGCTGGCCCTTGGCGCCTCGCCATACCCTGTGGAGTTCCCGCGTTGCCGCCGGCGGCCGCTGAAAACCGCCCGCCCGACCCCGCCCTGGTGCGGGCCGTCGGGATTTGGGGTCTTGCGGCTTCCATCGTCAACATCACCATCGCCGGCAGCATCCTGGTTCTGCCCGGGACGCTGGGTTCGATGCTGGGAGCCGCCGCGCCGCTTGCCTTTCTGCTGGGCGCGGCATTGTTCGTACCCTTGATGCTGTGCTTCGCGGCGGCGGGCAGCCGGGTGGCCGCCAGCGGCGGGCCTTTCTCCTATGTCGACACCGCCTTCGGCCGGTTCCCCGGTTTCGTGGTGGCGGCGCTGCTGTGGATTTCCAGCGCATCGGGGAGCGGCGGCATCGCCGCCGCGCTGGCCGACCAACTGGCGCAGGTGCTGCCGGAACTGTCACGGCCGATGCTTCGCGCCGCACTGCTGCTGGTTCTGTATGGCACGCTGATCGCCGTGAATGCCGCCGGCATACGCACCGGCACCGCCGCCAACAAGCTGTTTGCGCTGGCCAAGATGCTGCCGCTGGCGCTGATCGTGGTGCTCGCGGCGCGATACTGCAAGCCATCCAATCTGCACATCG
Source organism: Pseudomonadota bacterium (assembly GCA_018240265.1). Taxonomy (GTDB): domain Bacteria; phylum Pseudomonadota; class Gammaproteobacteria; order Steroidobacterales; family Steroidobacteraceae; genus TMP-86. The sequence continues at coordinate 12,801 of JAFEGC010000031.1, forward strand.
AGTCCTGGCCCGCGGCGCGCGCGCTGGGAACGGCCATGATCCTGGTGGTGTTCGCCTACTCGGGGGTGGAGACCGCGCTTGCGCCCTCCGGCGAAATCCGTGACAACGATCGGGTGGTGCCGCGTGCAGTGGCTCTCGGCGTCGGCATCGTGGTCGGCCTGTACATCGCCATCCAGATCACCTGTCAGGGCGTGCTCGGCGGCTCGCTCGCCGGACACGCGGCGCCCATCAGCGCGGTGGCGGAACGGGTGATGCCGGGCGGCGGCACGCTCGTGGCGGCGCTGGCCGGTATTTCCCTGTTCGGTTGCCTGCAAGGTGATTTGCTCGGCACCTCCCGACTGCTGTACGCGCTGGCGCAGGCGCGCCTGCTGCCCGCGGCGCTGGCAAGCATACGGCCGAGCACCCGCGTGCCGCTGGCGGCACTGACCTTGCACGCGGCATGCGCGTGTGGACTGGCGATCGTCGGCAGCTTCAGCGCGCTGGCGCTGGTCTCGGGCGGCGCATTCTGCTTCGTGTACATCGGCTGCGCGGCGGCGGCATGGGCGTTGCAGCGACGCGACTACCGCCAGACGCGCGCGCCGCTGGTGCTGCCGGGCGGCATTCTGATACCGGCCGCCGGCATCGCCGGCTTCGCCGCACTGCTCAGCTCATTGAAGTTGCGCGAATGGCTGGCGATTCTCGCCGCGCTGGCGGTCATCTGCGCCTGGTATGCCGTCGCGCAGCGGCTGTTCGGAGTCCCCCGCAATCCGCCGAGCGAAAACCAGTCATGAGTCACCAATACCTGGAGCTGTGTGATTCAAGAACCACGAAAATCCTGGAGTAACGTGCCGCGACTCAGCGTGTCGCGCTCATGCTCGGCTTCGCGCCAGGGTTCGCGCAGCGCCGCCTGATACCAGGATCGCATGGAATCCAGCGCCAGCAGACGCTCGGCGTACTGGCGCGCGGCGTCCGACAAGGGCGGTGCATAGGTCTGGATGCGAAACGCCACCGGCGCATAAAAGGCATCCACGGCGGTGAAGCACTCGCCGGCCAGGAAGGGGCCGCCGAAACGCGCCAGCCCATCGCGCCACAGGACATCCAGGCGCGCAAGGTCCAGCATGACGGCCGGCGAGAATGCACCGATGCGCACGCGTACTCCGCAGTTCATGCTGCACACCTCGCGCAGGGCGAAAAAGCCCGAATGCATCTCAGCGCTGGCGCTGCGCGCAAAAGCGCGTGCCGCCTTCGCGCGCGGCCATGCGCTAGGATGGGCTTCGGCCAGGTACTCGGCGATGGCCAGCGTATCCCACACCGTGATCTCGCCGTCGACCAGGCAGGGTACCTTGCCCGAAGGCGAAAACGCAGTGAACGGGCTGGGCTGGCCGGCGGCGACGAAAGGCACCAGCTTCTCCTCGAACTCGATGCCGAGCTCGCGCATCAGCACCCAGGGACGCAACGACCACGACGAATAGTTCTTGTTGCCGATGTAGAGCGTGTACATGGGTGAAACTCCAATGCCGAGTCAGCGCGTGCGGGTGAACCGGATCATCGCACATTCCGGCACCTGCGCGGCCTGGGTGATGGGATCGTTGGCGGCGCTGGCCGCGATGGTGTGGCTGATGCAGTGCTATAATCTTTAGCCCCACTTTCAGGCCATCGAGAAATACGGCTTGAGAAAAAATGCCCAAATGAGGTCTACCGTGTCCTACTCCCATTGCTTGCGAATCTGGTCGAT
>JAFEGC010000320.1 GCA_018240265.1 Pseudomonadota bacterium
TTCTGCATACAGCACGTCCGGACGCTGCAGGAGCACGTCGGAAGACAGATGGACCGGGAGCGGAGCCAACGCGACCGCCTCGCCACCCTTCTCATCCGGCAGCAGCTCATCAGACACCGGCGTACCGACCACCAGTTCCAGTGCATTGCGCGCCTGCGCCAGAGCGATGCTGTAGCTGGCCACGTCGGCGCGCGCGCTCTCCACGCTGGTCTGCACCTGCGCCAGATCCACACCCGACGCCACTCCCTGTTCATGCTTCAGCTCAGTCAGGCGCAGAGTCTCGCGCTGACTGTCCAGAGTCTGCCGGGCCAGCGCCAGCCGTTGCCGATAGGCATCGACGGCCAACCAATCGCCTGCCACTTCGGCCACCAGGCTCATGCGCGTACTGCGTTGCGCCTGCTCGGTCGCCAGCCACGTCTGCAGCGCCTCGTTCTTGAGGCTGCGGATGCGCCCGAACAAGTCCAGTTCCCAGGCGCTGAACCCGACCTCGGCGCTGATGCTGCGGCTGACCAGCGGCAGCCCCATGCCGCTGGTGTAAACGCTGCCGCGCTGTGCGGCCCAGTTGGCGCTGGCATCTATTGACGGCAGCATTTCAGCACGCTGGATGCGGTAGGTGGCGCGGGCTTGCTCGATGTTCAGCATCGCCACGCGCAGGTCGCGGTTGTTGTCCAGCGCCAGAGCGATGACACCACGAAGCTTGCGATCGACAAATACCTGCCGCCAGTCCAGCGCGGCCACCGGCCGTGCGCCCGATTCGCCGGCCGGTGCATCACGGAATTGCGCAGGCACCGGGGCTTGCGGCCGTGTGTAGCGCGGAGCCATGCTGGCACAGCTGGCCAGGGCAATGGCGCAGACCGTGACTGAGACGGCGATGCGGACGGGGTTGCCGATCATGCGGGCGAGCCGCCGGCACCGGGTTCCGTGTCGTCCGCGCGCCGGGCCGTGCCCGGGAACAACGTGCGCACGATCACGTAAAACAATGGAACAAAAAAGATGCCCAGTGCGGTCGAAGCCAGGGTGCCGCCCAGCACGCCCGTGCCCAGCGAATGGCGACCAGCCGAGCCCGCGCCGCTGCTCACCACCAACGGCAGTACACCAAGCATGAACGTCAGCGAGGTCATCAGGATCGGCCGCAGACGCAGATGCGCGGCTTCGAGCGTGGCCTGGATCGCCGTCCTGCCTTGCTGCTCCAGATCCTTGGCGAACTCGACGATCAGGATGCCGTTCTTGGCCGCAAGTCCGATGGTGGCCAGCAGGCCGACCTGGAAGTAAATATCGTTGTTCTGCGCCCGTGCCCAGGTCAACAGCAATGCGCCGAGGATGCCGATCGGCACGGCCAGCATGACCGAGAACGGAATCGACCAGCTTTCGTACAGCGCCGCGAGGCACAGGAACACGAACAGGAGCGATACCCCGTACAAGAGCGGCGCCTGTGTGCCGGACTGCTGTTCCTGGTAGGACAGGCCGGACCATGCATAGCCAAAGCCTGCCGGCAACTGCTTGACCAGCTTGGCCATCTCGTCCATCGCCGTGCCCGAACTGACTCCAGTGGCGGCCTGGCCGCTGAGCTCCATCGAAGCCGAGCCATTGAAGCGGGCCAGCGAGGCTGGCGCGTAACTCCAGCCGGTGGTAGAGAATGCCGAAAATGGCACCATCTGGTTGCCACCATTGCGCACCGACCAGCGTCCGATGTCCTGCGGCAACATGCGCGACTCTGGTTGACTCTGCACGTAAACCCTTTTGATCCGCCCGCGATTGACGAAATCGTTGACGTAGGTGCCACCCAGCGCAGTGGCCAGCGTATCGTTGATGTCGCCCAGGGACAGGCTCAATGCGCCGGCCTTGGCGTCATCGATATGGATGTCGAAGGTCGGCGCATCCTCCAGGCTTCCATAGCGCACCGAGGACAACTTGTCGTTCTTGGCCGCCAGCCCCAGCAGTTTTTGGCGCGCAGCCACCAGCGCCTCATGACCGGCACCAGCCAGATCTTGCAGTTCGAAGGTGAAACCCGCGCTCTGGCCAAGGCCAGGGATTCCCGACGGCGCGATGGCGAAGATTTGCGCATCGCGAAACTTCTGCATCATCGCCATGGTGATGCGCATGCCGATGGAGCTCGCGTCGGCACCGCGCTCGCCCCAATCCTTCAACCGCACGAAACCCATGCCCGAGTTCTGGCCGCTGCCGCCGATGCTGAAGCCGGCCACCGCCATCGCCGATTCGACTTCCGGCTGCTGGCGGATGTATGCCGATACCTGATCGATCACTTTCATCGTCTGTTGCTGAGTTGCGCCGGAAGGCAGCTTGATCTGCACCATCAGCACGCCTTGATCCTCCTCCGGCAGGAACGAGGTCGGCAGCCGCCAGAACAGCAATGCCATCGCCACGATGATGGCCGCATAGGCGACCACGCCCAGCCTGCGGCGGCTGGTGATGCGAACCAGGCCGTCGCGATAGCGCCGGGCACCGTGCTCGAAACGCTGATTGAACCAGCCGAAGAAGCGGCCGAGGGGACCCTTGCGGCTGCCGTGGCCACCCTTTTCCACAGGGCTGAGCAGGTTGGCGCACAACGCCGGGGTTAGCGTCATCGCCACCAGCACCGACAGGATCATCGCCGAGGCGATGGTCACCGAGAACTGACGGTAGATCGCGCCGGTGGAGCCGCCGAAAAACGCCATCGGCAGAAATACCGCCGTGAGCACCAGCGCGATGCCCACCAGCGCACCGGTGACCTGTCGCATCGATTTGCGGGTGGCCTCGTAGGGCGACAGGCCTTCTTCGGCCATGACCCGCTCGACGTTCTCCACCACCACGATGGCATCGTCCACCAGCAGCCCGATCGCCAGCACCATCGCAAACATCGACAGCGTGTTGATCGAATAGCCCAGCAACGAAAGCACGCCGAAGGTGCCCATCAACACCACCGGCACGGCGATTGCCGGGATCAGCGTCACCCGCCAGTTCTGCAGGAACAGATACATGACCGCGATGACCAGCAGTGTCGCCTCGATGAGGGTCTTGACCACTTCCTTGATCGAGATCTTCACGAACGGCATCGTACTGTAGGCAATGCGATAGACGAGGCCGCTGGGAAAAAAAGGCGCCAATTCGCCAAGCTTCGCATCCACGGCCTTGGAAACATCCATCGCATTGGCGCCGGAGCCCAGCTCGATACCCATGCCGGCAGCGGGCTTGCCGTTGAACAGGCTGACCGAGGAATACGACTCGCTGCCCAGCTCCACCCGCGCCACGTCGGACAGGCGCACCAACGCACCGCTGGCGTCCGACTTGACGATGATCGCCTTGAACTGCTCCACCGTCTGCAGGCGGCTGCGCGACGTGACGGTGGCGCTCAATGCCTGACCCTCGACCGCCGGCAATCCCCCGAGCGA
>JAFEGC010000321.1 GCA_018240265.1 Pseudomonadota bacterium
ATTATCGTAAGACGTATTACATAGTCATACACAAAGATTTTGCCGAAGTCGAAAGGGGGTTATCGTGCCGGAATACAAGGTTGCCGATCGGGTTTACGAAGTCGATGACGATGGCTTCCTGCAGGAGCCGGAGATCTGGACCGAAGACGTGGCCAAGGATTTTGCACTCACCGAGGGCATCGAAGACCTGACCGAGGAGCACTGGAAGCTCATCAAGTACATTCGCAACTATTTCTATTCGTACGGCGTGGCGCCGATGGTGCGCAAGGTCTGCCGCGACAACCAGATGGATCTCGACCACATCTACAAACTGTTCCGGTCGGGCCCGGCCAAGGGCGCGTGCAAGGTGGCGGGCCTCGCCAAACCGACCGGCTGCGTGTAGTCGCCATGAGTACCGAATCAGCGATCCTCGGGCGCTGGTTGGCCGTGGCTTTGACGGTCTATGGCGAGGGTGTGGCCGCACTCGCGCTGCACGAGGCGGATCCATTCCGCAATCCGGTGGGTGTGAGCCTGCGCACCGAGCTCGGCGTGCTGGTGCGTGAGCTGCTCGGCGGCATGGACCAGGTGGCGATCGATGCGGCATGCACGGAGCTGATGGCGGTCCGGGCGGTGCAGGATCTGTCGGTCCCGCAGGCCCTGGACTTCATCTTCGAACTGCGGGCAATCGTGCGCGCGGAACTGCCCGGTGTCGCCCCCGAACCGATGGATGCGCGCATCGACCGGCTGGCGATGGCGGGATTCGTGGCATACCTGCGGCGCCGCGAACAGATGTCCGAGCTGCGGCTCAACGAGCGGCTGCGCGGCCTCGGTCCTTTGCCCTATCGGCTGCGCAACACCGCCACGCCTGCCTTGGTACCCGGCCGTGGCTAGCAGCCTGCGCGCGCTGTATGCCGTGCTCGCGTTGGTGCTGCTCGGAATCCTGGCAAGCCGGTCGGCGGTTGCCAGTATCGCCGTGACCGTGGTGCTGCCGTATCTGGCCTGGGGAACGTTGCTGGTCGGTGTGTGTTACCGGGTGTGGCGCTGGGCACGGGTACCGGTGCCTTTCAGGATACCGACCACCTGTGGTCAGCAACGTTCGCTCCCGTGGCTGCCGCGCGCACCACTCGATAATCCGGACAACGCGTTGTGGGCAACGCTGCGTGTGGGGTTCGAGACCCTACTGTTCCGATCGCTGCTGCGCGACAACCGCCCGCGCATCGAGGCGGGCCGGTTGGCCTATTCGCCCACGCGCGCACTGTGGCTTGGCGCATTGGCCATGCACTGGGCGCTGCTGATCGTGGTGCTGCGGCACCTGCGCTTCGCGCTCGAGCCGACGCCGAACTGGGTGGTGTCGCTGGGTGCGCTGGACGGCATGTTGCAGATCGGCGCACCGCCGCTGCTGCTGAGCGACGTGGCGCTTGTCACCGCGCTCCTCTACCTGCTGATGCGTCGCTGGCGGGTTCCGGCGCTGCGCTATCTGTCGATATTCAGCGACTATTTTGCCCTGCTGCTGCTGCTTGGCATCGCGCTGTCGGGCATGGCGATGAGATACGTGGCGCATGTGGATGTCGTCGCCGTCAAACAGATGATGCTCGGCATCGTGACCTTCCACCCGCAGGTCCTGTCCGCGCCACCGGCGCCGCTGCTCGTGCACGTCCTGCTGGTATGCGCGCTGGCGGTCTACCTGCCGTTTTCCAAGCTGATGCACCTGGGAGCAGCCGTTCTGAGCCCCACGCGCAACCTCGCCAACAACAGCCGGCGGCGCCGGCACGTGAATCCCTGGAACGCTCCGGTCGCGACCCACGAATACGCCGAATGGGAAGCCGAATTTGCCGACAAGCTGAAGCTGGCAGGTCTGCCGCTCGAGCACAATCAAGATGCCCGACATCCAACTGCCGACTGATTACGCTCCCCAGGGCAACTGGCGCGATCCGACGGTCGAGTTTCGGAAAGGCGTCTACAGTCCTGCCGGCAAACCCAAGGACCTTACGGCGCTGGGCCTTGCCAATCCGCGACGCTGGCAGCCGGAGGACCTCGACTGGCAACTGCCGCAGAACTGGCGCCAGATCATTCTGGATGGCATGCGCGAGCGGCTCGACAAGTACCGCTCCTTCCGCCTGTTCATGGATGTGTGCGTACGCTGCGGCGCGTGCGCCGACAAATGCCATTTCTATCTCGGTTCGGCCGATCCGAAGAACATGCCGGTAGCGCGAGCCGAGCTGGTGCGCTCCGTCTACCGGCGCTATTTCACACTGAGCGGGCGCTTGTTCGGGACGCTCGCCGGGGGGCGCGAGCTCAGCGAGCAGCTGATCAAGGAATGGTTCTACTATTTTTATCAGTGTACGGAATGCCGGCGCTGCTCGGTCTTCTGTCCGTTCGGCATCGACACGGCCGAGATCACCATGATCGTGCGCGAGCTGCTGAACCTGATCGGTTGCAATATTCACTGGACCATGGAGCCGGCCGCCCGCTGCTACCAGATCGGCAACCATCTCGGTATCCAGCCACACGCCTTCAAGGACAGTCTCGATTTCGCCAGCGAGGAGCTCAAGGATCTGACCGGTCTGAACATCGAAATCCCGATCAATCGCAAAGGCGCGGAAATTCTTTTCATCATGCCGTCGGCGGATTTCTTTGCCACACCGCACTACTACACGATGCTTGGCTACATGATGCTGTTCCACGAGATCGGGTTGGATTTCACCTGCAGCGCCTACGCGTCGGAAGGCGGCAACTTCGGCCTGTTCAATTCGCACGAGCTGACCAAGCGTCTCAACGCCAAGATCTATGCCGAGGCGCGACGTCTCGGGGTGAAATGGATCCTGGGCGGAGAGTGTGGCCACATGTGGCGCGTGCTGCATCAGTACATGGACACCATGAATGGCCCGGCGGATTTCCTCGAGCAGCCGGTATCGCCGATCACCGGTACGCGCTTCGAGAACGCGCGCGGCACGCGCATGGTGCACATTTGTGAATTCACCGCCGACCTGCTGTATCACAACCGCATCCGGATCGACCCTCATCGCAACGATGCCTACCGCGTCACGTACCACGACTCGTGCAATCCGTCGCGGGCGATGGGATTGCTGGAGGAACCGCGCTACATGCTGCGCCGGGTATGCAACCAGTTCCATGAAATGCCCGCCAATACCATCCGCGAGTACACCTTCTGCTGCGGGAGCGGCGCCGGCCTTGGCAGCGAGGAGAATCTGGAGATGCGGCTGCGCGGCGGATTTCCGCGCGCCAATGCGGTGCGTCACGTTCGCGAACAGCACGATGTCAACCTGCTGACGTGCATTTGCGCGATCGACAAGGCAACCTTGCCGACGCTGATGGATTACTGGGTGCCGGGCGTGCAGGTCGCCGGCGTTCACGAGCTGCTCGGCAATGCGCTGATGATGAAGGGTGAG
>JAFEGC010000322.1 GCA_018240265.1 Pseudomonadota bacterium
GGTGGTAGAGCTGGAGACTAACAAAGCGTTCGAGCGGACGCGTGAGAAAAAAAGTGCCAAGCTCAAACGTCGGCGTGCGCGCCGCTCAGCTCAACCGTTGAGAGGCGCAAGATGCGCATGCGAAAGCTGACTCGGCTCGGTCTCATCGCAGTGATTTTGTTCACCGCCCTGGCACGACAATGAGATCAAGCGCCTTGTCAAGGCTCCCAAGCTGCATTTTCTGGATTCAGAGCTGCTCGCAGCCCTGCGTAATCTCTCTCCGGAGCGACTACAGTCCGACCGCACCGTCTTCGGGCCTCTGCTGGAAACGTTCGTGCTTGCCGAACTATTCAAGCTTGCAACCTGGAATGGCAGCCGTTTCGATTTCCACCACCTCGGCTTGGTTCTTTATGACCACGACACGGTCGCGCCCTTCGGCGAGCGGCTGTTCGCGGCGCCGATTTCGACATTGTGGGCAAGCCAAGGGCCTGCGGCTCAATCCCATCGATGATCTTAGAACCCACCACTGCGATCGAGCTGCGCCTTAACCAACGGCCACTCGTTCGGCATGAAGCCCAGCGTTTCCTTCTTGCGCCCGTCGAGCGCCGACAGCGGCATCGCCAGCGCTTCGTCGACCAGGGATGGGTAGCGATCCCGCAGCAACCGCGATTGCGGGTCGAGCTTTTGCACCATGGCAAGGCCGGTGGGCCAGGCGCCGATGGTATGCACCACCAGATCCGGCCGATGCCTGCGCAGCAGCACTACCAGCCGCCAGATGTCGCCGCTCCAGAACGCGGTCTGGCGTTCGCGCGCGGCGCTCTTTTCGTCGATGGGATACACATCGTGAATAAGCACGACGGACCGGGGCGTACAGTAGCGTTCCAGGTTGATCAAATCCCGCAGCGCGAATTCCATCTGGTGCATGCCGTCGATGAAGGCGAGTTCCACCGGCCGCCCGCCCAGTTCGGCGAGCACGTCGTGCGTGGCAAAGAAGTCATCGCTGGTCTGAGCGTAAATTTTCTGGCGCGGCGTCAGCGCCTGTTTCACCCGTGGCTCCGGGTCGATGCCCAGCGTCAGCGTCTCCGGCAGCACGATCTGCAGCGATTCGCCCTCGTCGACACCGATCTCAACGTAAGTCGCGGGCTTGAGATAGGCGTGGATGCGCGCCATCAGCCGGAAATAACTCTCACCGGGAAGGTCCATGGCGGCCAGGAGCTGGTAGGCCTTGATGTAGTCCGCCTGCCGCAAGGCAGCCTCGCAGGATCGCACCGCCGCGGCGCGCAGGCCCAGCCACCGACTGATGCGTGCCCGGTAATACAGCATGCGCGCAAGACTTCGACTCAACGGCCACCTCCGACTGGCGTCATTTCCCGTATGATCAGGATTCTCGCATGAGCCCCAGCGTCCTGCATGCCTCCACGGCGCCGTCCCGCCCTTATCTCGCGTTCTTCCGCGCGGGCAACCGCTCGCTCCATCCGCGCCAGCTGCAGCAAGATCCGCACCGCAATTGGGATTGCTGCGTGAGCTGGTACACGCCGCCCGTTCCTGGGCCGCCGGTGGAATACTCCTGCGAAGGCGGCGACAACAAGCTGGAAGGATTCCTGGAATTTCGCAAACTGGTCGATGCCAGGCTCCCTTACCGACAGGTATTGCTGATCGACGATGACATCTGCTTCCGCCCCGGCGATATCTCACGCTACTTCGAGCTGTGCGAGCGCCATCAGCTGTACCTGTCGCAGCCGGCCCTGTACTGGAGCACGCACTACAATTTAAACGTGACCCTGGCCAATCCCGCCTGCATCGTGCGCCGGGTCAGCTTCATCGAGATCATGGCGCCCTGCCTGTCAGCCGCGGCGCTCGGCGACCTGATCGACACCTTCGATGCCACGCGCAGCACCTGGGGCGTCGATTTCATCTGGTGCGGTCGCGCCTACGGCAAAAAACCGGTCCACGTCGTGGATGCGATACGCATCGAACACACTAAACCCATGGACAAGCAGGGCGGCGCGTTCTACCGCAAGATGAAGGCCCAGGGTGTGGACCCGGCGGCCGAGCTGGCGGCGGCGCGCGCGGCCTATCCCGCGCTGCGCAGGATGCGCACCGAGCGCGACGGCCACGTGTACGTGCCCGGGCTCCCCGGGTGGCTGTGCCGACCCGCGCTGCTGATGTTCGAAAAACTGAAGTTCCTGGCGCGGCAGCGCAAGAAGGTGGTGCGCTGGGTGCATAGCCGTCGCAACCGCGGCTGAAGCGCCCCTGCCCGCTCAGCCCGCGATCAACCGCCGTAGATTCTCCCGCGACTGCGCATACAGCGCATCGGCCATCGCCCCCAGCGCGCCTTGCAGTTCTTTGTAGCGCGCCGCGCTCATCTGCAACGCCTGGCCCATCGCGCCGGTCAGGCCGGCGTTGTCCTCGTACAGCAGCGCATTGCCCTCATCGAAGCCGTTCAGCTGCGCAAACTTGCGCGCGATCAGGCAGGGCTTTCGAAAACCGTAGATGAGCTGAAAGCTGCCGCTGGTGCCCGTGGTCAGGTAGCGATCGTGCGCGGGGTTGACCGGATCGAGCAGCGGCAGGAAGAAATCCGCGCGCTCCATCTGCGCGTACAACATGCGAAAGTCCACGCGGCCCAGCACTTCCAGGTGAGGCCGCAGCGCCGGCGGCACGCCGCGCAGGCTCCCGCGGCCGATGACCGTTACCTTGAAATCCCGCGCCCCGCTTTCATGCAGGCCGCGCAACGCTTCGATGAGCAGGCCCGCGTTGCGCCGCCGCCCGCGCAACGCACCGATGGTGATGAAGCGTACCGCGGAGCGACCCGCATCGCGTGGCGCACCGCCTGCCGCAGCGCCCGCCGCGGCCTCGCTCCCCGACGCGCTCTCGGTCCGCCCGAAAAAATGCGGATTCACCACGGTCGTGACGGCATCGCGGTAATGCACCCGGCGCAACGTGATGATATCCGGCGTCAACGCGCCGCGGTCCGCCGGTCCCCTGACGTCATGCTCCACCAGCAACAGACGCTGCCGCGCCGTGCGACCGGCGAACATCCGCCGCTCCATCGCGTAATCCTCGGCGCCGCTGATCTTGCGCGCCGTGGTGATGAGCACGCCAGCGGCGTTCGACAGCCCGTTCTGCTTGAAATAGCGCACGATGGCCGGCTGCGACAGGCGGCACAGTTGCAGCCGCGGGTCGTCGAAGCGCGAGAACAGACCCTCGTCGTAACGCGCCGGCGTCATGCACACGCACACCTCGTAGCCCAGGTCCAGCAGGTAGCGTACGAACCCGGGCACCACCTCGGCATGCGAATGCGTGCAAGGCTCCCACACGAAAAACGTGTTGGGGCCGACCTTCGGTGGCGCGGGCCGATCGAACAGCCGGCCGAGCGGATTCCAGGAATGCGCGGACATTGCAC
>JAFEGC010000323.1 GCA_018240265.1 Pseudomonadota bacterium
CGCGTTCGGCCCGTTCGCGAAGTACTCGAGCCAGGCCGAAGAGTCCACCACATTCATAGGCGGTCTGGATCGCGTGGGACCGTTGTGTCGATACCCTCCAGAAATCCGCGCGTGGCGCTCATGCGTCGCACGGGAACCAGTTCGATACGCCCCCGGTACTCGATGGCATGCAGTTTCTCGCCCGGCTTGAGCTTGAGCGCTTCGCGGATCTTGGCCGGAATGACGATCTGGAATTTGGGCGAAATCGTGATCGTGCTCATACGGTTACCTGATCGATACTAAACATGTAAAACGCAGGCACATGGTAACATGCCAAACCATGATCCTACCAACCCCGGCGTCTAGCGCAGGCGCGACTAGGAAGGGCATCATTCTGGCCGGCGGCGCCGGGACCCGACTGCACCCGATCACGCTGTCGCTGAGCAAGCAGCTGCTGCCGGTGTACGACAAGCCGATGATTTATTATCCGTTGGCGACGCTGATGTCGGCCGGCATCCGCGAGTTCCTGATCATTTCCACTCCTCGCGACCGTCAGGCCTTTCGCGACCTGCTGGGCGATGGCGCGCAATGGGGCGTGAGTTTCCAATATGAGGTGCAGCCCGAGCCGCGAGGCATCGCGCAGGCGCTCATTATCGGCGAGGCGTTCCTGGACGGCGCGCCCTCGGCGCTGATCCTGGGAGACAACATTTTCTACGGCGAGAGCTTGTCGGCGCTGCTGCAGTCGGCCGCGGCGCGCGAACGCGGCGCCACGGTGTTCGGCTACTACGTGCAGGATCCCGAGCGCTATGGCGTGGTGCAGTTCGACGCCACCGGCGGTGTCGCCGATATTGTCGAGAAGCCGTCGCAGCCGCCTTCGAACTACGCGGTGACCGGCGTGTACTTCTACGACGAGCGGGCGCCTCGGTTCGCGCGCAACATTCGCCCGTCGGCGCGCGGTGAACTGGAGATCACCGATCTGAACCGCTCCTACCTGCAGGATGGCTCCCTGAGCGTGGAAACGCTCGGACGTGGCACCGCGTGGCTGGATACCGGCACGCACAACTCGCTACTCGATGCCGGGGTGTTCGTGCGCATCCTGGAGGAGCGCCAGGGTTTGAAGGTGGCCTGTGTCGAAGAGGTGGCCTACCGCATGGGATTCATCGATGCGGGGCAGCTTCGGAGCCTCGCCGGCTTGCTTGCGAAAAGCGGCTACGGGCAATACCTGCTGCGGGTGCTGGCCGAGGTCACGGTGCCGTGAAGTTCACGCCAGCCCCCCTGGCGGGAGTGGTGCTCGTCGAGCCCGCCGTGTTCACCGATGCGCGCGGGTTTTTCCTGGAAACCTGGCGCCAGCGGGAGTTCGCCGCGAACGGCATCCAGGCCGACTTCGTGCAGGACAACCACAGCCGCTCGGTGCGCTGGACTCTGCGCGGCCTGCATTTCCAGATCGAACATGCGCAGGGCAAGCTGGTGCGGGTGTCGCAGGGCGCGGTGTTCGATGCCGTGGTGGATCTGCGGCGCAGTTCGCCCACTTTCGGCCGATGGTGGGCAGTGGAGTTGTCGGAACAGAATCACCGCATGCTGTGGGTGCCCCCGGGGCTGGCGCACGGCGTGCTGGTGGTGTCCGCCAGCGCCGATTTATTGTACAAGTGCACCGACGTATACAGTCCCATGCATGAGCGCACGCTGGCATGGAACGATCCCCAGGTGGGCATTCGCTGGCCGCTGCCCGAGGGTGTGCAGCCGCTGCTGTCGGCCAAGGATGCCGCCGGTGCCGCGTTTTCCAGTGTCGATACCTTCCCGTGAAGGTGCTGGTGCTGGGCGCGGCGGGACAGGTGGGCCGTGCGGTGCTGGCGGCGGCGCCGGCGGCGCATGAGTGCATCGCGCTCGACCGCGTGGCGCTGGATATCCGCCAGCCGGCACGGCTGCCGGAACGTCTGCGTGCCATGCCCTGCGACTGGATCGTCAACGCCGCCGCTTATACCGCGGTGGATGCCGCGGAAGACGATGTCGCCTCCGCGCAGGCGGTCAATGCCGACGCCGTCGCCGGCATCGCGGCCGCGGCGCGCGAGGCTGGTGCACGTCTGCTGCAGCTATCGACGGATTTCGTATTCGACGGCGCGCAAAGTTATGCTTATCAACCTGACTGCGCCGCGCATCCGTTGAGTGTGTACGGCCGCACCAAGCTGGAGGGCGAGCGGCATGCGCTGGCATTCGCGGGTGGCTACGTGCTGCGTACTTCGTGGGTGTACGCCTCGACCGGCCGGAACTTTGTGCTGACCATGCTGCGCCTGATGCGCGAGGGCCGCGAGATGCGCGTGGTATCCGATCAAATCGGCGCTCCGACCTGGGCCGCGGGCCTGGCGGGCGCCCTCTGGGCGTTGATGGAGTCCGCGCCGAGCCAGCGCACCCTGCACTGGTGCGATGCGGGCGTGGCGAGTTGGTACGACTTTGCCGTCGCCATCCAGGAGGAGGCGCTGGCGCGCGGATTGTTGCCCAAGCCGGTTCCGGTGCGACCGATTGGCACTGCGGAGTACCCCACGAAGGCCGGGCGACCGCCGTTCAGTCTCCTGGATTGCCGTTCCACTGCCCAGGCGCTGGGAGTAAGTCCCCTGCATTGGCGGGTTCAGTTGAGGAGCATGCTCGATGAGCTTCGAGCCGCATAACCTGCTGATCACCGGCGGCGCCGGATTCATCGGCACCAACTTCGTACGCTACTGGCTGGCGCACCCGGGGCAGGGGCGGGTGCTGGTGCTGGATGCGCTGACCTATGCCGGCAATCTGGCCAATCTGGCTGGCCTGGAAGCGGACGCCCGCTTCGTATTTGTGCGCGGCGATATCTGCGATGAGGCGCTGGTGGAACGGCTGATGCGCGAGCACCGGATCGACACGCTCGTGCACTTCGCGGCCGAATCGCACGTGGACCGTTCGATCCTCGGTCCGGACGACTTCATCCGCACCAATGTCGTTGGCACGCATGCGTTGCTCAAGGTGGCGAAGAAACTGTGGCTGGAGGAGCGGATCGTGCCCGCGCACCGCTTCCACCACGTGTCCACCGACGAGGTGTACGGGTCGCTGGGCCCCACCGACCCCGGCTTCACCGAGGACTCGCCCTATGCGCCGAACTCGCCGTATTCGGCCAGCAAGGCAGCCTCGGACCATCTGGTGCGGGCTTATCACGCCACCTATGGACTGAGCACGACGGTGACCAACTGTTCGAACAATTACGGGCCCTATCAGTTTCCGGAGAAACTGATTCCGCTGATGATTGTCAACATCCTGCACGGCAAGCCGTTGCCGGTGTACGGGGACGGCTTGCAGGTCCGGGACTGGTTGCATGTGGAGGATCATTGCCGGGCGATCGAGCTGGCGTTGAGGCGGGGGCGGGAGGGGACTGTC
>JAFEGC010000324.1 GCA_018240265.1 Pseudomonadota bacterium
CTGGACGCCGGCGTCCAGGGTCACGCCCTCCTCTATTACGCATAACGGCCCCACCGCTGCGCCGGGATCAATGCGCGCATCCGCCGCGACCACCGCGGTGGGATGGATGCCGGCCGGCGCAAGGCGCTGCGGATGCAGCACGGCGGCGATGCGCGCGTAGCTTACATACGGATTCGCGTGCACCAGCGCCGCGGTCGAGGCCGGTAGCGCCGAGACATCGGCCGGCGAGACCACCACCGCACTGGCGCGGGTGGTGGCCAAGAATTTGCGGAACTTGGAATTGGCGAGAAAGCTCAACGCACCGGATGCGGCCTGTTCCAGGCTCGCCACGTGCGAAACCCGCAGCGAGGGCTCACCGACCAGCTCCAGCCCGAAGCGCACGGCCAGCTCGCCCAGCGAGAGCGAGGAATCGGGAGCCGGCTTCTCCCCGGTCGATGATGCCGTCCGGCCGTTCACCGCCGCGAGGGAGCTTACTTCGGTGTGACGGGCTTGGCCGGTGCCGCCGCGGGCGCGGTGGCCGGAAGCGTGGCGGGCTTGGTGGCCAGCTGCGCCAACACCTGCTGGGTCATGTCGAGCTGGTTCTTGGCGTAGAACACGCCCTCGCCGATGACCAGGTCATAGCCTTGCGCGGCGGAATAGGTCTGGATCTCCTGCACCAGGAACTTCTGCACCTTGCCCAGCTCCTCGTTGCGGCGCGTGGAGGCATCGTCCTGGAACTCGCCGGCCTTGCGCGAGAACTCGCGTTGCCCGTCGCGCAGCGTCTTCTCGGCCTTGGAGCGGTCGGCCTCGGACATGACCGCGCCTTCCTTCTGCAGCTTCTCGTCGCGTGCTTTCAGATCGTTCTGCATGGTCATCAGCTCGCGGCGGCGCGGCGCGAACTCATTCTCCAGGTTCTGCATGATGGTCTTGGTCTGCGGCGCTTCCTCCAGCAGGCGTTGGAAGTTCACCACGCCGATCTTGGTCTCGGCACCGGCGATCTGCGCGAGCAACAGGCCGCAGGCGCCGGCGGCCGTCAGGAAAATCTTGCGATTGAAAGTCGACATGTTGTAACCGAACCCTCGTTTGGGGCAGCTAGAAAGCCTGCCCAATGGAAAACTGAAAGCGCTCTTGCTCGTCCGGGAAGTTGACCGCATCGCCCTTGTTGGCATTCATCGGAATGCCGTAGGAGAAACGGAACAACCCCAGCGGAGCCAGCCACTGTACCGCGATCCCGGTGGAACGCTTCAATTTATCATATCCGAAGTGATAGTTGACCGGCGTCACCCCGTCCACGCCCTTGAAAGCCACCGAATTTCCGGTCTGGAACACGTTTCCGACGTCGAAGAACCAGCTCACCCGCGCGGCGCTGCGCCATTTCTCGGGCACCGGGAAAATCAGCTCGGCGCGGTTCACCACCAGGAAATTGCCGCCGTAGGGGTTGCCCGCGCCGATGTTGTCCTTGGGGCCCAGCCGGCTTTCCCGGTAGCCGCGGATGGAGTCGGGACCGCCGCCGAAGAAGTTGAGGTACGGCGGCAGCGCCGTGGTGCTGCCCAGCGCACCGCCGTATGCGTATTGAAAATTGATCACGCCGGTCCAGCGCCCCCACAGCGGGAAGTACTTGGCGAAGTCCCAGTTGGCGACATAGTAGCGCACATCGCTGAACGGCAGCGCATAGCGCAGGGAAATGGCGTTGTGCATGCCGCGATCGGCGAATAGCGCGCGATTGCGCGAATCGTACGACCAACCGGCGGTGAACTCGAAGGTCTTGAACTTGGTGCCGAACACGGTGTACGGCGTATCCAGCGAATTGACGAAGCCGTCGCCGTTGGTGTCACCGATGAGCCGGTCGTAGGAGTTGCCGTTGTGGCGCACCCAGGCAATGGCCTGTTGCGCGCTGCTCCCCTGCGCCGTGACCAGTTCGGACTGGTTGGCCGCCACACCCCATTGCACGCCCTGGTACTCGGTAATGGGATAGCCGTACTGCAGGGCGGCGGTGATCTGCTTGGTGGAGAAGCGCGACGAGGCCGACACGTACTGAGTAATGTCGCGGTAGGACAGCGAGGTGGTGCGCGCCACGCCGTCGATGGTGGTGTACGGGTCGGTGTGCGAGAAGCTGTAGTTCTTGCTGTAGCGACCGCTGTTCAGCTCCACCGCAATGCGCTCGCCGCGCCCCAGGAAATTGCTGTGAACGAAGTTGCCGTTCAGACTGAAGGACTGCGACTCGGAGTAGCCGATGCCGCCGCCGAACTGGCCCGGCAGGCCGTCTTTGACATCGAAGTCCACGTCGACCAGGTCGGCGCTGCCCGGCACCGGTTTGGTCTCGTACTCGATCTTCTCCACGAACGGCAGACGCTGCTGGATGCGCTCCTTGGAACGCTCCACCGCGCGGTTCGACAGCCAGGTGCCCTCCAGCTGGCGCATTTCGCGGCGCAGCGTTTCGTCGTTGATGGCGGTGGTGTTGTTGAAATTGATATGCCGCACATACACGCGGCTTCCCGGCTCGATGAAGAAGGTGAGCGAGACCGTCTTCTTGTCGTTATCGGGTGTGGGCACCGGGTCGATCTTGGCGAAGGCATAGCCACTCTCACCCAGCCGGTAGCTGATCAGCTCCTGGGTGCTGGTCACCGCCTTGCGAGAGAAGATGTCGCCGGGTTTGACCAGCACCAGTCGGCGCAGCTGCTCCTCGGGCACCACCATGTTGCCGGCGAGCTTGACTTCCGAGATCTTGAATACCTCACCCTCGTTCACGTTCACGGTGATGAACATGTCCTGCTTGTCGGGGGCGATGGTGACCTGCGTAGATTCGATCTGGAAATTGGCATAGCCGCGGTCCATGTAGTACGAACGGAGCTTTTCCAAATCGCCCTGGAGCGACTCGCGCGAATAGCGGTCGTCCTGCTTGTACCAGGACAGCCAGTTCGGGGTCTTGAGCTCGAAGCCGGAGAGAACGGCCTTTTCCTTGAACTTGGTGTCGCCGACGATGTTGATCTGGCGGATGCGGGCGCGCTTGCCTTCCTTGATGTCCACCACGATGCTGACCTTGTTGCCCGGCTGGTCGGTCACCTTGGTGTCCACCCGCACCGCATATTTGCCGCGGCTGAAATACTGGTCGGTGAGATATTGCTTGACCTCCTCCAGCACCGAGCGGTCGAAGGTCTTGCCCTGCGCGAGACCGACGTTGCGCAAGGATTTCTGCAGATCCTCGGTCTTGATGTCCTTGTTGCCCTTGAGCTCGAAGCTGGCGATGGAGGGCCGCTCGATCACCACCACCAGCAGCGTGTTGCCCTCGCGGCGCAGCTCCACGTCACGAAAAAAACCGGTAGCGTACAGGGCGCGCAACGCCTCGCCGATGCGCTGC
>JAFEGC010000325.1 GCA_018240265.1 Pseudomonadota bacterium
CTCCAACGGCATTTTTTGCGCCAGGTGCTGCGCGAAGGGCGAGCCGCCCAGCGCCCGCCTCACGGCTTCGACGGGATCGGTGTGTTGCGTCGCGATCAGGGCAATCGGGGTGGCCAGCTCGATCGAGGCGAAGCGCTCCGCCGCCGCCGCGCGGATCCAGGCGATTTTCTCATCCAGCACCTGCTGGGTCGGACCGATGTCCTGCAGCGTCAGAACATTCACGATGTCCGAGGCGCGCGCGGCCAGCGCCAACATCTTAGGTTTGGCGCCGCCAAGCATGACAGGCACGCTCCGCTGCACGGGAAGCGGACCGCCCGGCATGGAGTCGATGTTGAAATGCCGCCCATTTTGGGAATACGTTTCCCCGGGCTTGAGCGACAGGAGTCCGCGCACCACGGCAACGTATTCCGACAGCCGCTCGATGCGCTTTCCCGCCGAATCGAACGGCATGCCCGCCCAGCGATATTCCAGTTCGTTCCAGCCCGCGCCCAGGCCCAGCTCGAAGCGGCCCTCGCTCAGCACGTCCAGCGTCGCCACGTCGCGCGCCAGCACCGCCGGGTGGCGCAGATCCTGGTTCGCCACCATCACCGTAAAACGCAGCCGCCGCGTGATGGCGCTCGCAGCTGCGAAGGCGGGCAGCCAGGACAGACGCGTGACATGCGCGCCGGACAAGTCGAGGTGATCGGTCAGGACCAGGGTCGAATAACCGCGAGTCTCCGCTTCGCGCGCGGCCTCCAGCCACTCGCGCGCTGATCCCGCTCCGGTCAGCACGCCAAAGCGGAACGGCCGTGGGCTGGGGTTCATGCAGCGGACCCGGAATCCAGGGCTTCGATGATGCGGGTGCGCGCCTGCAGGAGCTTTGCCGCCAATTCCGGTTTCAGCCGCTTGAACCGGGTGGTGGGAACCGGAATGGACAGCGCGACCACGCGACCCAGCGGATCGGTGAACGCTGTGCCCACCGCGCTGATGCCCTCGGTGTGCTCCTCCAGGTCATAGGCGATGCCGATGGCGGACACCGCCCGCACCGTCGCGGCCCGCGCAATCACCTGTACACTTTGGCGGCGCTCTTCGGAGTTGACCAGACCTGGTTCGGATCGCTTGTTCATCATTTGCCAGTATCGCAACGCGGCGCAGAGCAAGGCAGCCCCGCTATATGGTTTATTTGTACCAAATTATAATACAATCCACGGGCAATCAAATCGAGGCAAAGCATGACCCAGATGGCAACCGCCGGTGAGGCGATCGTCGAGACCTTGCAACGCTGCGGCGTGCGGACCGTGTTCGGCATCCCCGGCGTGCACACCTATCACCTGTTCGACGCCCTGTACGCCCGCCGCGCCGACATCCGTTTCATCGGAACGCGACACGAGCAGTGCGCCGCCTACATGGCCTACGGCTACGCGCGCACCACGGGCAAGCCCGGCGTCTATACCTGCGTGCCCGGCCCCGGCGTGCTCAACACCGCGGCGGCGCTGTGCACGGCCTACGCCGGCAACGCGCCGGTGCTGTGTCTGACCAGCGAAATTCCCACCCACGAAATCGGTCGCGGCCATGGCATCCTGCATGAGCTGCCGAACCAGCTCGCGACCCTGAAAAGTCTGACCAAGTCGGCGGAGCGCATCTCCCACCCCGCCCATGCGCCGGCGGCGGTATCGCGTGCGCTGCAATCGGCGTTGAGCGGCCGCCCCGGTCCGGTAGCGCTGGAGTGCCCTTGGGATACGCTGGGGCAATCGGCGCCGGTCTCCTATCCGGCGCCTTTCGAACTCGCCACCGCACCGCAGCCGCATCCCGGCAGCATCGAGAAGGCCGCGCAGCTCATCGCGGCGGCGCGCAACCCGCTGATCATGGTGGGATCGGGCGCGCTCGATGCGGGCACCGAGGTGCTGGAGTTGGCCCGGCGGCTACAAGCGCCGGTCACCTCGCATCGCAGCGGACGCGGCATCGTGAGCGATGACAGCCCGTACAGCCTGAATCACGCGGCGGCGTTTCATTACTGGGGCCAGACCGATTTGTTGATCGCCGTCGGCACGCGCATGGACCTGCAGTTCTCGCGCTGGCGCCGGCTGCCGCCGGGGCTCAAGATCATCCGCATCGACATCGATCCGGAGGAAATCCCGAAACGCAATGTCGATGTCGGCATCGTGACCGACGCCGCGCTGGGCGTGCGGGCTTTGCTCGATGCGCTGCCGGCGGGCCCCGCTCGTTCCTCGCGCGAGTCCGAATTCCAACGCCTGAAGGAAAAAAGCCGACTCGAAATCCAGGGGGTGCAGCCGCAGCTCGCCTATCTCGATGCGATCCGGGCGGTGCTGCCGCGCGATGGTTTTCTGGTCGAGGAAATCTGCCAGGTCGGATTCACCGCGCGCTTCGGCTTTCCGGTCTACGAGCCGCGCACCTATGTCGCGGGCGGTTATCAAGAGAACCTGGGTTTCGGCTTCATGACGGCGCTGGGCGTGAAGACTGCGCACCCGAATCGCGCCGTCGTGTCCATCAGCGGCGACGGCGGCTTTCTGTACGGCGCCATGGAACTGGCGACGGCGGTGCAGAACGGCATCAACGTCGTCACCGTGGTGTTCAACAACCGCTCGTTCGGCAATGTGCTGCGCGACCAGCGCACGAGCTTCGGCGGGCGCGTCATCGGTGCGGACCTGGCCAACCCGGATTTCCTCAAACTGGGCGAGAGCTTCGGCGTGCTGTCGCTGCGCGCCGGCACACCCGCGGAACTGCGCGTCGCGCTGGAACGCGGACTTGCAGCCGATGCGCCCGTGCTGATCGAGGTCCCCGGCGAACCCGGCGCGGAAAGCTCCCCCTGGCCTTTCATCATGCCAGCATGATATTCAAATATTTCTCTATTTTGCGGAGTTGACACCATGGAATACAGCGTAAGCTACGACGGCCGCGCCACCCATCTCGACTGGAAGCATGACGGCATCACGCCGCGCATGATCGACTGGTTCTGGAGCAACATGGAGAAGTGCTTCATTCTCTGGCATCCCGAGCAGCATGAGCCGCTGGAATGGCCGGTGCCACCGAAGCACGGCAACCCCGTGGGCTCGATCCACAACGCGCCGCAGACCTGGAACGACGGCCGGCGCCAGAACCTTTACATCCGCTTCGAGCGGCTGGAAGACGTGCCGGCAGACATCCGCGACTACATCGTCTACGAACACGTGGTGTTCATGGCCGGACTGGGCCTCGACGAGGAGAGCATGCGCAAGCCCGACCCGATGGGCTACCGCCTGCACCAATGGGAGCGCACCGACTATGGTGTGGTGGGGAAGTCCTCCGGGATCGGCACCCGCCGCAAGGAAACCGAACAGGACGGCAAAGTGTGGG
>JAFEGC010000326.1 GCA_018240265.1 Pseudomonadota bacterium
ACGCCGGCCGGCACTTGATCCCGTTGACCCGATACTCGCCTTCGAGCGCCAGGTTCTCGTTGCGCACGGTGGGGTC
This sequence comes from Pseudomonadota bacterium, assembly GCA_018240265.1. Taxonomy (GTDB): domain Bacteria; phylum Pseudomonadota; class Gammaproteobacteria; order Steroidobacterales; family Steroidobacteraceae; genus TMP-86. The sequence goes on from JAFEGC010000326.1 coordinate 77, forward strand.
GTTCCACCGCTTCGCGCACCCCGCGGCGCCGTCCCACACCAGGATCTGCCCTTCCGCATCGCGCACGAACAGCTGGTCGGGGCCGACCAGGTAGGGCGCATTGGTGTCCTTGCGCAGAAACACGTAATCGCACAGACCCTCGTACACCAGCACGTGGCTCATGCTCATGGCGAAGTGCCGGTCGGTGGCCGGGCGGATCGGCACCCACTGCTCCGCCTTGGCGCCGGCGATGGACATGCGCGGCTCCACCGAAATGACCTTCATGCCGCGCTCGACTCTGGCCTTGGCCACCCAGTGCGATTGCGCGGCGGCGTGTAAGTGCGAGGAAAAACCGTCCCCCGCACCGTTGCTGAGCCAGTAGTTGCAATACTTGGCGTCGTTCACCGCGCCGAACGCGGAGTGTATGTAGCCGTTCAGCGGATGGTAGGCGCCGCCGCACATGGTGCCGCCCGACTGGTAGAAGTTGTGGTTGCCCAGCGCCAGCGGCCAGAACCAGATGTGCATTTTCTGGAAGTCCTCGAGCGAGGGCATGATCAGCCGCGGGTCCTTGTCGAAGGATTTCTTGATCTCGCGCGCGGTGATCTCCAGCGCCTCGTCCCAGCCGATGGGCTGCCATTTCGGGTCTACGCCGGGCCCCTTCTCCGGATTGGTCCGGCGCAGGGGTTGCTTGAAGCGGCTCGGATCATAGTGCCGGAGAATGCCGGCATTGCCCTTGGGGCAGAGTTTGCCGGCGTTGGAAGGGTTGGTGGGATTGCCCTCGATCTTGTTGATGATGCCATCGTCGGTGACATGCACCCGCGTCGAACACGAGTGCAGACACATCTTGCAGGTGGAATTGATCCACCGCCCCGGCTTCAAGGAGTTCTGGATATGCGGCTGCGCACTCACGGTGATCATCCCCCGGCGTCGGCATTTTGTAAATTTAGTTTATGCCTGAACTTTAGCGATGCAAGTTTTTTTGTGACCCGGTGACGATTTGTTGCGCCGCGGCGTGCGGCTGAGAATCATTCGAGTAACCTGGGTGCTTCGCAGATAACAACTTTCGGAATCAAGCTCAGGCCATCTCCGAAATGGCTTTGCGGAACCGTGCCAGCGAGAACGCGAACAACCCGGCGCCGATCGCCGCGAGCGCGAGAAACTGCGGCCATACCACGTCGATGCCAGCACCGCGAAACAGAATCGCGCTGCCCAGCTTGACGAAATGGGTGGTGGGCGCGACCTGCATGACATCCTGCACCAGCTGCGGCATGCTCTCATAAGGCGTGCTGCCGCCGGAGAGCATCTGCAACGGGATGATAGTCAGCACCATCAGCATGCCGAACTGCGGCATGTTGCGCGCCACGGTGGCCATGAAGATGCCCAGCGAGGTGGTGGCGAACAGCATCAGCGCGGCGCCGGCAAAAAACAGCCACAGAGAACCGCTTACTGGCACTCCGAGCGCGCCGCGCACCACGAAGTTGAGCGACAGCGCCGCCGCCAGCAGCACCACCAGACCCATCGACCAGACCTTGGCGACCATGATCTCGAACGGCGTCACCGGCATCACCAGCAAATGCTCGATCGTGCCGTGCTCCCGCTCACGGATCAGCGCTGCACCGGTCAGGATGATCGACAGCATCGTGATCTGGTTGATGATCTGGTTCAGGCCACCGAACCAGGACTTGTCAAGCGTGGGATTGAAGCGCGCGCGCAGCGCCAGGTCCACCGGTGGCACGGCGCTGCCGCGATATCGTTGTACGAACTCGTTGATCTCAGCGCTCACGATCTGCTGAATGTAGCCGCTGCCAGTGAAGGCCTGGGTCATCCGCGTAGCATCGGTGTTCAGCTGGATCTCCGCTGTGCGCCCGCCCAGCACGTCACGCTGGAAATCTGGCGGGATGATCAGTACGAAAGTGTAGTGGCCCGCGTCCATGCCTGCATCCACCTGTGATTGGTCGATCAGAACCGGCGAGGTGAATCGCGGTGGATAGAACGCGGTCATGATGCGCTGCGAAAGCGGCGAGTGGTCCTCATCGACAATCGCGATCGGAGCGTTGTGCAGCGTCTCCGGCATGGCATTCGCTGCGGTGTACACCGCAAGGGTAAACACGTAGACAATCAACACCAGCATCACCGGATCTCGCCACAGGCTCCACAACTCCTTGACGCCGAGGCGGTAGATGTTCTTGAGCCTACGGTTGGCCATGTTCAGCGCTCCTGCTTCTTCAGCAGCACGATGGCGGTGATCAAAATCACCGGTACTGCCAGCAGCAGTGGCTGAAACGAGGCCGACAGATCGCCAAAGCCGAGTGCTTTGCTGAACACGCCACGACTGATCGTGAGAATGTGGCTCGCCGGATAGATCTCGCCGATCGCCCGACCCACGCCCTGCAGCGAGGACACCGGATCGGTCAGGCCGCCGAACTGCATGGCCGGAATCATCGTGCCGATCATCGCGAAAAACATCGCCGCGATCTGACTCTTGGTCACCGCCGAGGCCAGCAGGCCCATGCCAGTGGAAATGACGCAGAACACCAGCATGGCAAGCATCAGCGTCAAAAAGCTGCCCCGGATCGGCACGCCGAACAGCGTCACCGCCAGCAAGCTCATCAGCAGGAAGTTGAGCATCGCCAGCCCCACATAGGGCAGCTGTTTGCCCAGCAAGAACTCGCTGCGCGTCACCGGTGTGACATACAGATTGAGGATCGAGCCGGTCTCCTTCTCGCGCACTACCGCCAGCGCGGTCAGCATGGCCGGCAGCATCAGCAACAGGATTGGAATCACCGCCGGCACCATCGCTGGCAGGCTCGCCACATCTGGGTTGTAACGAAAACGGCTTTCGATCGACACCGTAGCGGCGCTCGACATGCCGCGCCAACGCGCCTGGTCGGCCAGCCAGTGCTGGTGCATGCCCTGCAAATACCCCTGTACAGTCTCGGCGCGCATCGGCATCGCACCATCGAACCAGGCGCCGAGCGTCACCGCCTTGCCGCGCGCCACGTCACGCGCGAAACCGGGTGGGATCTCGATTGCCATCGCCAACTCACCGCTAGCCATACGCCGGTCCAACTCCTCGTAGTTGGCGATCGGCGGTCGTTCGATGAAGTACGGCGAGCCGGAAATGTCCAGCTGGTAGCTCATGGACAGCGTAGTCTGGTCAAGATCGAGCACCGCATAACGTAGGTCGCGGACGTCCATGCCGATGCCGTACCCCATCACGATCATCAAAATCAGCGAGCCAGCCAGCGCCAAGGTCAAGCGCACCGGATCGCGCT
>JAFEGC010000327.1 GCA_018240265.1 Pseudomonadota bacterium
CATCGTGAAATCCATCGTGGAGGCGCATCGCGGCAGCGTGCGCCTGGACGAGGCACCGCGACGCGGCGCCTGTTTCATCATCGAGCTGCCGCCGGAGACGCCTGGATGAGTCCGCGATGAGCGACACCAAGGTTCTGATCGTCGAGGACGACGCGGCCCTGCGCGAGGCGTTGACCGACACGCTGGTCGCGGCCGGCATCGGCGCGGACGGCGCTGCGGATGCGGCCGGCGCGCTGCTGCTGCTGCTGGAGCAGGGCGCTTATGGCCTGGTGATCAGCGATGTGCACATGCCGGGTCTGGATGGCATCGATCTGCTCACCGTCATCAAGCGGCGCTGGCTGGATCTGCCGGTGGTGTTGATGACCGCCTACGCCACGGTGGCGCGGGCGGTGGCGGCCATGCGCGAAGGCGCGGCGGACTACATCGTCAAACCCTTCGATGCGCCGCAGCTGGTCGAACTCACGCGGCGCTTGTTGGCCAGCCGCGCCGCACCCGCCGAACTCGTCGCCGAGGATCCCGAATCGCAGCGTGTGCTGGCGCTGGCGGCGCGCATTGCGCAAAGCGATGCCACGGTGCTGCTCACCGGTCCCAGCGGCACCGGCAAGGAAGTGTATGCGCGGTTCATCCGCGCGCGCTCCGCGCGTGCCAAGGCGCCCTTCGTGGCCATCAATTGCGCCGCGATTCCGGAAAACATGCTCGAGGCCACGCTGTTCGGCCACGAGCGCGGCGCCTTTACCGGCGCGCTGGCGGCGCATGCCGGCAAGTTCGAACAGGCGCAGGGCGGCACGCTGCTGCTGGATGAGATTTCCGAAATGGATTTGGCGCTGCAGGCCAAGATCCTGCGCGTGCTGCAGGAGCGCGAGGTGGAGCGCGTCGGAGGGAGCCGTGCCATCGCGCTGGATGTGCGGGTCATCGCCACTTCAAATCGCGACCTGGCCGAGGAAGTGCGCGCGGGCCGGTTCCGCGCCGATCTGTACTATCGGTTGAACGTGATGGCGCTGCACCTGCCGGCGCTGGCGCAGCGGCACGGCGACATCCTGCCCCTGGCGCAGCGCGCCCTGCAGGCCTGCGGGCGCGGCGAGCTGCAGCTTTCTGCGGCCGCGCGCGCGATGCTCCTGGCGCACGACTGGCCCGGCAATGTGCGCGAGCTGAACAACACCGTGCAGCGCGCCGCGCTCCTGTGCGCGGGCGCCGAGATCGATGCGTCGGCGCTGGGGCTCGACCTGTCGGGAGTGGCGCTGCCGACAAATGCAGCGGGGTTGCCGAGCGGTGCTGCGGCGTTGCCGGCCGATGCCGCAGCATGGGCTGCCGTGGCGGGTTCGCCAGTGGCAGCGCCGACCGGTGCGCCAACGTCGGTGCCGGCGGCCTCGGCGCTGGGCCAGGATCTGCGCGCGCGCGAATGCCAGCTCATTTTCGACACGCTGCGCGCCACCGCCGGCAGCCGCAAGCGCGCCGCCGAACGCCTTGGGATCAGCGCGCGCACGCTGCGCCACAAGCTGCAGCAGTTCAAGGCCGCGGGCCTCGCGGTGCCGGGGCGCGGCGGCGAGGCCGTGCGCAGTGCACCATGAGCATGGAGATCAACAAAGTGCTGGGCGAGATGCGTGCGCTGCAGGCGCGTATCGCTCCCGCGGCCGGCACCGGGGCTTCGATGACCGCGGCCGGCACCGCAGCGTCGGCGCCGGCATCGGGCCTCGATTTCAGCGCGCTGCTGAAGAATTCCGTGGACCGCATCGCCGGCATGCAGAACGCGGCCAAGGCGCTGGCCGGTGCCTACGAGGCCGGCGACCGTTCGGTCGATCTGACCCAGGTGATGCTGGAAACCCAGAAGGCGAGCCTTGCGTTCCGGGCCATGACCGAGGTGCGCAACAAGCTCATCGATGCGTATCACGAAATCATGAACATGCAGGTGTAGGCGCGGCGGGTGCTGATCCATGGCTGACAATGCGTTGACGGTTCCCGGCGGCGTGCTCGACACCGTGCCCGGGCTTCGGCAGGTGGTGCTGCTGGTGGGCGTGGCCATGGCCATCGCCGCCGCGGTCTGGCTGGTGATGTGGTCGCAGGGCCAGAGCTACACCGTACTGTACGGCCAGCTGTCCGAGCGCGAGACCGGTCAGGTCATGGATGCACTGAGCGCGGCCGGTATCGAGTTCAAGTTGAACCCCGCCGGCGCCGTCACCGTGCCGGAGTCCAAGGTGCAGGAGGCGCGCATCCGTCTGGCCAGCCAGGGCCTGCCGCAGAGCGATGCGCTGGGTATCGAGATGATCCAGAAGGATTCCGCGCTCGGTACCAGCTCGTTGATGGAAGCGGCGCGCTATCAGTCGGCGCTGGAGACCGAACTGGCCCGCACCATCGCCAAGGTGCAGGGCGTACACGGGGCGCGCGTGCATCTGGCCCTGCCCAAACCCAGCGTGTTCGTACGCGACCAGCGCCGCGCCACCGCCTCGGTGATGCTGCAGCTGTATCCCGGTCGCCGGCTCGATCCCGGACAGGTGGCGGCCATCGTGCACCTGACCGCTTCCAGCGTCCCGGAACTGGAATCACGCGACGTGACCGTGATCGACCAGGCGGGCACGCTGTTGAGCTCGCCCGAGGAAAACGGCGAGGCCGCGCTCAGCAACAAGCAGTTCGAGTACACGCGCAAGCTGGAGGAAAGTTTCCAGCGCCGCATCGTCGATATCCTGGAGCCCATCCTGGGGCCGGGCCGGGTGCGCGCCACGGTCACCGCCGACATGGATTTCACGCTCACCGAGCAGACGCGTGAGAACTACGATCCGCAGAAGACTGCGGTGCGCAGCGAGCAGCTCGCCAACGACGAGCGCAAGGGCGGGGTCGAGGCGCAGGGCATCCCAGGCGCGCTCACCAACCAACCGCCCGGCACCGCGGGCACGCCGCCGGCCGGCCAGCCGCAGACCACGGCCTCGGTCGCCACGCCGAGCTCGACTTCCTCGCGCAGCACCAAGAATTTCGAGGTGGATCGCGTGCTGTCCTACATCAAGGCGCCCACCGGTACGATCAAGCGCCTGTCCATAGGCGTGGTGCTGGACGACTGGCAGAAGGTGGAGACCGACGGCAAGGTCACCAGCACGCCGCTGACCGAGGCGGACCTCAAACGCTTCACCGAGCTGGTGCGCGAGTCGGTGGGCTTCCGCACCGACCGGGGCGATCAGATCAGCGTCATCAACCAGTCCTTCAAATCCGGCATTCCCGGCGGACCGGTGGAAGGCCCGGGCCTGCTGCAGCAGCCCTGGCTGAGCGCGCTCGCCAAACAGGCTGTCGGCGTGGGTCTGGTGCTGCTGGTGGCCTTCCTGGTGCTCAAGCCC
>JAFEGC010000328.1 GCA_018240265.1 Pseudomonadota bacterium
GGCCGGCATCGCCGCCATGGGCAATCTCAGTCACGAGCTGGAAACACTGGTGGTGCAGATCGACGTCGGCGCCGTGCCCGCCGACGAGGCGGCCGCCGCGGTGCTGCAGGCCAGCGTGGATGAGCTGGCACGCATGCGTGATCAGGTGAGCAAGGCCGCGCGGGTCCTGCCGGCCACCCAGCTCATCGAGCGCATCCATTCGCTGCTCGACGGCAACGAAGCGCAGGCTGAACCTTCACTGCCGCGTCCGATCGCTCCAGCCGCGGCGGGGGTCGCCGCGGCCGTTGCAATGGGCGCCACCGCCGCTGCATCCAGGGTCGCCGTGGACACGGCGGCCATATCCACGGCGGCCTATTCCGTGCCGGGCGTATCGCCGGCTGCGCCCGCGGCAGCGCCCGTCGCCGCGTCGCCGCCGTTCGACCGCGCGCCGCTCCATGTCTCGATTCCGCCCGCCGATGCGCGGCCGCTGCCGCACGCCGCCGAGCGGACCGATACGCTGGAGACCTCCATGGCGCCGATGGAGCTGTCCGCGGCGCCGGTGCTCCCCGGGCGCGAGGCGCTGCCGCTGGAGCGCGCCGAGATGGCACGCGTGGATGCCGAACTCCTCGACACCATGCTCAACAACGCGGGTGAAGTCAGCATTTTCCGCGCACGGCTGGACCAGCAGGTCAGCTCCATCGATTTCAACCTGGCGGAGCTGGCGCGCACCGTGACGCGCCTGAAGGAACAGCTGCGCGCGCTGGAAATCGAGACCGAGGCGCAGGTGCTGCACCGACATCAGGAAGCGCAGCCGCGGCATTCGGATTTCGATCCGCTGGAGCTGGACCGCTATTCGGCGCTGCAACAGTATTCGCGCGCGCTGGCCGAGACCTCCAGCGACGTGGCCAGCATCCAGAGCCTGCTCGAATCGCTGACGCGCGAGGCGCAAAACCTGCTGACGCAGCAGTCGCGGGTGATCACCGAATTGCAGAACGGGCTGATGCGCACGCGCATGGTGCCGTTCCAGCGCCACGTGCAGCGCCTGACCCGGCTGGTGCGCCAGGCCGCCAACGACACCGGCAAGCGCGCGGAACTTGCCGTCGAAGGCGCGGCGGCGGAGCTCGATCGGCAGGTGCTGGAGCGCATGGTCCCGCCGCTGGAGCATCTGCTGCGCAACGCGGTGGTGCATGGCATCGAGCCGCCGGCGCGGCGCGCCGCCGCCGGCAAACCGGAAGTGGGCCGCATCTCGGTGAGCCTGGAGCGCGACGGTGCCGAGGTGGTCATCATCGTGGCCGACGATGGCGGCGGCATCGATGTCCGCGCGATCCGCGACAAGGCGGTCTCGCTCGGGCTCACTGATCCTTCCCGCAAGCTCACGGACGAGGAGGCCATGCAGCTCATTCTGGAGCCGGGGTTCAGCACCGCCGGCCACGTGACCCAGGCCGCCGGCCGCGGCGTCGGCATGGACGTGGTGGCCACCGAGGTGAAGAAGCTCGGCGGCGGCTTGTTCATCGAATCCAATCCAGGCCGCGGCACGCGCTTCACCATTCGCCTGCCGTTCACGCTGGCCATCAGCCAGGCGCTGATCGTGCGCGTCGCCGACGAGGTGTATGCGCTGCCGCTGGCGACGGTGGAGGGCGTGGTGCGCCTGCCGCGCAACATCGTCGCGCGGCACCTGGCCAAGGATGCGCCGCTGTTCGATTACGGCGCGCAGAAATACCGCTTCCAGCAGCTCGGCACCTTCGTCGGTCTGGGGCCGACGCGCCTGCCGGACACCGATGCCTCGCTGTCCGTGGTGCTGATCCGCGCCGGCGAGCATTCCACCGCGCTGGTCGCCGATGAGCTGATCGGCAGCCGCGAAATCGTGGTCAAGGCGGTGGGTCCGCAGATCTCGGCCATCCGCGGCATCGCCGGCGCCACCATTCTGGGCGATGGGCGCGTGGTGGTGATCCTGGACATGGGCGCGCTGGTGCGTTCGGAGTGGCGTGCCCGGCCCACCGAAACCGTGGTGCTGGAGCAGCGCGACCGGCGTACCTTCGCGCTGGTGGTGGATGATTCGATCACTGTGCGGCGCGTGACCCAGCGCCTGCTGGAGCGCAACGGCATGCGGGTGGTGACGGCCAAGGACGGCGTGGACGCGCTGTCCGTGCTGCAGGAGCATCTGCCCGACATCATCCTGCTCGACATCGAGATGCCGCGCATGGACGGCTACGAGGTCGCCTCGGCCGAGCTGATGCTGACTCCCGAGAGCAAGGGGGAGGGGTGATGATCGATCTCCGTGCCGTCGTGTCGCCGGGCGCGCAGCTCGCCGCCGACGTGCAGGTGGGGCCCTTCAGCGTTATCGGACCCGAAGTGATCGTGGGGCCGCGCACCTGGATCGGCCCGCACGTGGTGATCAACGGCCCGACCCGCATCGGCGCTGAAAACCGCATTTTCCAGTTCGCCTCCATTGGCGAGGAGCCGCAGGACAAGAAGCACAGGGGCGAGGTCACGCGGCTGGAAATCGGCGATCGCAACGTGTTTCGCGAATTCTGCACCATCAATCGCGGCACGGCGCTGGACCGGGGCGTGACCACCATCGGCAGCGGCAACCTGTTCATGGCCTACACCCACGTGGCGCACGACTGTGTGTTGGGCGACAACATCGTCATGGCCAACTGCGCCACCCTCGGCGGCCACGTGCACCTGGGGGATTGGGTCATCATGGGCGGGCTGTCGGCCGCGCACCAATTCACCAAGATCGGCGCGCATGCCTTCATCGCCAACAACACGGCGGTCACGCGCGACGTGCCGCCATACGTCATGGCCGTGGGCCAGCCGGCCGAACCACACAGCGTCAACAGCGAGGGCTTGAAACGGCGCGGCTTCACGCAAGATCAAGTCCGTCGCATCAAGCAGGCCTATCGCGTGTTGTACCGGCGGGGACTCAAGCTCACCGAAGCGATGACCGAGCTCGAGGCGCTGGCGAAGGGCAGGCCGGAGCTCGCCGGCTTCGTCGAGTTCCTCAAGGCAAGCTCGCGCAGCATCGTGCGCTGAAAGCCCCATGACCGAGCCGCAGCACACCGGTGCGCTCGATATGGGCCTGGTGGCCGGCGAGGCATCGGGCGACACCCTGGGCGCGCGGCTGATCGAGGCGCTACGCACGGAAGTTTCCTCGCTGCGCTGTTTCGGCATCGCCGGTCCCAAGATGCAGGCCGCCGGCTGCGAGGCCTGGCATCGCAGCGAGGAACTCTCGGTCATGGGCCTGGCCGAGGTGCTGCCGCATTTGCCGCGGCTCCTGGCGCTGCGGCGCGAGGTCGAGCGGCGCTTCGTCGCCGCGCATCCCGACGTGT
>JAFEGC010000329.1 GCA_018240265.1 Pseudomonadota bacterium
TACTTGTTCGACGCCGGTGAGGGTGTGTGGCGCGCCTTGGCGAAGGCGGCGACGTTTCACGGTGGCGCCGTCGCGCGGGCGTTCGGGGTGGACAACCTCACCCGCCTGTTCATCACGCACATGCATCCGGATCACACGATCGGGATACCGGCGCTCATCCTGCAGCCTTGGTATCTGAATCGCGTCAGTTCCATGGATATCTATGGGCCGCCTGGAATTGCACGTCGCGTGGGCGCAATTCTCGACGCCTGGAAGGACACGATCGATCTGGACCTCTCCAAGGATCCAACGACCACTCCCAATGGATGGAAAGCCCGAGGACACGACTTTGCCATCGAGACCTCTGGACTCGTCTACCAGGATCAGAATGTCAAGGTAGAGGCGTTTCAGCACAAGCACTGGGAGTTGCCATACAACTATGCGTATCGAGTCACGACGGCCGATCGCGTGTTCGTGATCGGCGGCGACGGTTCAGGTGATGACCGGCTGATCGCGGCGGCGCGGGGAGCCGACGTGTTCGTCGCCGAGGTCTGCACCGAGGCTGATCTGGGCAACGCCCCGTGGGGCGGCAAGACACTGGCGGAGAAGGGACAACTCATTTGGCAATATCACATGAAGCCTCGAGACCTCGCGCGCATTGCTACCGCCGCCCGGGTCAAGATGCTAGTGCTGTACCACGTACAAAATTACTCCGACCCCTACGATCCGGAAGCCGTGCTGAAGGAAGTGCGGGAGTTCTACCAGGGCGAAGTGGTGCAGGCTCGCGATGGTGACATTTTCTGAGGGGATTCCGGCTCCATTGACGCGCGAGCATCGAGAGTTACGGCGCCCAACTCGTAACGTCGACGCTACATGTGATGCGCCCTTTGTGCGCTCACCCCACGCCATGCGGCAGCGTAGCAGCGGATGGTCAAAGGAAGGTTCCAACTACCTAGTCCACTACGGGAACTCCCGGATGTCGGCGGGGCCATCCTCGTACATTCTCATTGGCGGTGGGTCGCGGAAGAGCGGGCCGCGCAAACTGCCGTGGCGCGCCGCTGGCGGTAACTTGTATCAATTCCGGGAGTCGGTCGTTGGGCGATTCAAGGCAGACAGGGTCAACCACGCAGCCGGCCGTTGCCTGCGAGCAATGCGGCCTTGCGCGGATATGCTTTCCGGCGGCGCTGCCGTTGCATGAGATTCCGCGATTCAGCCGGTTGGTGCGCAGGGGCAGGACGCTTTCCGCCGGACTGCACCTGTGCCGCGCCGGGGATGAGTTGCAGGCGGTCTACATCGTTCGCGCGGGAACGCTGAAAGTTGTCCATACCACGCCAGCGGGAGCGGAGTCGGTGGTTGGCTTCTGTTTGCCCGGTGAAGTCGTCGGCCTGGACGCCATCGCGAATCAGCGCCATGCCCACGATGTCATCGCCCTGGAGCACAGCAGCTACTGTGCGCTGTCGCTCGACAAGCTGCAGCAGTTGGTGGAGCAGACCCCCGGCATGCGGCAGGAACTGATCCGCGTAATGAGCCGTACGCTGGGGGAAACACATCAGCGAATGACGCTGCTCGCGAGGCAGGGCGCGCGTGCACTGGTGGCGGCATTCGTACTCGACCTTTCGGTGCGCCTCGAGCGCCGTGGGCTGGCTTCCTCGCGCTTCCGTCTCGGCATGCGCTGGCGCGATGTCGCAAGCTACCTGGGATTGACATTCGAAACGGTAAGCCGCTCACTAGCGGCTCTGCGCCGCAGCGGCGTGCTGCAGGCCAAGGCCCGATACCTCACGGTGATGAATCGCACGCTCCTGGAGAATGTCGCAGGGGGTGCCGGATGCGGCGATCAAAAGCCGAGCGGCGTCATTCCATAGCCCGACCGCGGCCAAACGCGCCGCGGGATTGCGGCAGCTCTTGATCAGAATCAACGACGGTGGCATCGACAGCTGTCAGCCTTGACGGATTATCGTAAGTGCGCATTTTCCTATGGACCCTCTCCTCCCGAATTCCGGCATAGCCGAGGAAACAACGTGACTCGCCGCGTCGTGGTCACCGGCATGGGCATCGTTTCCTGTCTCGGCAACGACCTGGACAGCGTCAGCCGATCCCTCGTCGACGGACGCTCGGGCATTCGCGCCGTCCCGGGGTATGCCGAACTGGGATTGCGCAGCCAGGTCGCCGGCATTCCGCAGATCGATGTCGCACAGCATCTCGACCGCCGCGATCTGCGTTTCATGGGCGATGCGGCTGCCTACGCGGCGATCTCGATGCAACAGGCGATCCGGGACAGCGGGCTCACCGAGGCGCAGATCAGCAATCCCCGCACCGGCCTGATCGCCGGCAGCGGCGGCGCTTCTTCCGCGAACATAGTCGAAGCCGCCGACCTGCTGCGCAGCCGCGGCATCCGCAAAGTGGGCGCCACCCGCGTTCCGCGCACTATGGGCAGCACGGTGGCTGCGTGTCTTGCGACGACCTACCGCATCAAGGGCGTCAGCTACACCATCACCTCCGCTTGTGCGACCAGCGCGCACTGCATCGGCGCTGCCGCCGAGCAGATCCAATTTGGCAAACAGGATGTGATGTTCTGCGGCGGCGGCGAAGAAGAGCACTGGTCGCTCACCGCGTTGTTCGATGCCATGGGAGCCCTGTCGAGCGCACGCAACGATCGACCGGAAGCGGCTTCGCGCGCCTACGATGCGCATCGTGACGGCTTCGTGATCGCGGGCGGCGGCGGCGTGATCGTGCTCGAATCGCTCGAGCACGCCCAGGCGCGCGGCGCGCCCATTTATGCCGAGCTCATCGGTTACGGCGTGACCGCCGACGGCGCCGATATGGTGCAGCCCTCGGGCGAGGGCGCCGTGCGCTGCATGCGCCAGGCGCTGGCGGGAGTCGAACGTCGCGTCGATTATTTGAACACGCACGGTACTTCGACTCCGGTGGGCGATGTGATCGAGCTAAAAGCCGTGCACGAGGTGTTCGGTGCTCATTGTCCGGCGATCTCCTCCACCAAGTCGCTGACCGGCCACTCGCTCGGCGCAGCGGGAGTACAGGAAGCCATCTACAGCCTGTTGATGTTGCGGGACGGCTTTCTGGCCGCGTCCGCCAACATCGACGAACTCGACCCGGCCTGTTCGGGCTTTCCCATCCTGCGCGAGGTGCGCCGGCAGCGTGTCGATGTCGTCATGTCGAACAGCTTTGGTTTCGGCGGCACGAACGCTACGCTGCTCTTTGGCCGGATCTGACCGGCGGGTTACATCCGGCGGTCTCCCGGCATGACGGTAGCGGAGCTTTCCCGCAGCGACCCCAACCCCTCACC
>JAFEGC010000032.1 GCA_018240265.1 Pseudomonadota bacterium
GGCGCCCGCGCCGGCGCCCGTGCCGTGCTGTTGCTGGCGGGTTCCTTGTTGTTCATGCTGTTGTCGCACCAGCTCACACTCGACATGCTGCTGACCTGCTGGCTCACGGCGGCGCTATGCTGCTTCATATGCGCGCAGACCGTGCGCGAGAACCGCCCGGCCAACCGGCGCTGGATGCTGGGCTGTTGGGCGGCGATGGCGGCCGCGGTGTTGACCAAGGGCCTGATCGGCGCGTTGATTCCCGCCGCGAGCATGGTGCTGTACTCGCTGCTGCAGCGGGATTTCCAGATCTACCACCGGTTGGCCCTGCGCTGGGGCTTGCCGCTGTTCGTGGCGCTGGCGGCGCCGTGGTTCGTGCTGGCCACGCGGGCCAACGCTGCGTTCTTCGAGTTCTTCTTCGTGCGCGAGCATTTCGGGCGCTATCTCACCACCGTGGAGCACCGCGTGCAGCCGTGGTGGTTCTTCGTTCCCGTCCTGGTCGTCGGTGTGTTGCCCTGGATCGGGCCGGCGGTGGCCGCGCTCACGACGGATGGCCGGCAGCGCGTGCCCCTCGGCCGGTTCGATGCCGTGCGCCTGCTGTGGGTATGGTGCGTGTTCATCCTGGTGTTCTTCTCGTTGTCCGAGTCCAAGCTCGTTGCCTACATCCTGCCCGCAGTGCCGGCGCTGGTCTTGTTGTGCGCGCGATATGAACCGCGCGCGCGGCCGCAGATGCTGGCGGCGGGGCTGGCGCTTACGTTGCTGCTGGCGCTGGCCCTGGGCGTGACGCTGGCGGTGGCGGCGCGCGCCGATCACCCGCACGGCACGTTGGCGGTGACCGCGGTGTTCATGCGGCCGCTGAGCTTGCTCGCGCTGGGCCTTGCGGGTGGCGCCGTGATCGCGACCTGGCAAGCACGCCACGGCCGTCACACGCCGGCGCTGGCGGCGCTGTGCCTGGGCTGGTGCGCGGGCAGCGGCGGGTTGCTGGTGGGCAGCGCGCCGGGCGATGTGCTGTTTTCCAGCCGTGAGCTTGCCGCCACGTTGCAGCGGGAGGCGGGGCCATCGACGCCGGTGTTCAGCGTCGGCGATTACCCGCAGACGCTGCCGTTCTACCTGCGCCGCACGGTGACACTGGTGGCTTATCGCGGCGAGCTGGACCTCGGCCTCACCCAGGCGCCGCAGCTCGGCATCGATACGCTGGATGAGTTCCAGAGGCGTTGGTCGCAATTGCCGGAAGGATTCGCAGTGATGCCGCCGGCCACGTTCGCGGCGCTGAGTCGAGCGGGCCTGCCGATGCGGTTGGTGGCCGGTAGTGGCAATTCGCTGCTGGTCAGCCGCCGTTGATTCGGCGGCGCAGGCTCGATGCACTCGCAAGTCCCGTGTAGTCGCCGGCTCAGCGCAGCCGCCAGCGCACGCCCAGGATGGGCGTCACCGGCAGCCAGTTGCGCGTGCTTTCCACCAGCGTCGAGCGTCCGTCCGCACTCACGACCTGGTAGTTGCGGCAGCATTCGTTGTCTGCGTTGAACGTATTGCGCAATTCCAGGCTGGCTTCGAACTCGCCACGCAACAACGGATGGGTCCAGGCCAGGCGCAAATCCACTGATCGGAAAGCCTCTTGTCGCAGACTGTTGCGCGCCCCCAGCCACAGTTCCACCGCATGCGGATCGGTCCAGCTCTGCGCGCTGGCGAACAGCGGTGTGTACGGCCAGCCGCTGTGCCAGTTGAAACGGCCGGCGCTCTGCCAGGGACCATGACGCCACTGCACGCCAGCCTGCAGCGCATGCGGTTGGTCCCAGCTGCGCGGCACGTCGATACCCGCGATGCGGTCGACGGCGCGCGAGCGGGTGTAGCTGATCCAGCCATGCAGCGGCCGGTCCGGATCGCTTTGCAGCGTCAGTTCCAGCCCGCGCATGCGCGCACCGCTGCTGGTGTAGGAGATGCGATCGACTTCGATCTCCGGCGTCAGCACCAGCAGCGAGAACAGGTTTTCGAACGTGGTGAGCGAGCTGGTTTCGCGCTTGTCGTAGGCGCCGATGCGCAGCAGCCAGTGCCTGCCCAGGCGCTGTTCCAGGCTGATGCTGGTCTGGCGTGCGCGCCGCGCCGAGTCCAGTTCGCTGATGCCATCGGCCACGTCCAGCCGGCTGGCGGCCTCGGGCTGGGAATACTGGCCCCAGGCGAGGCGCAGCGTCAGGTCGGGGCTGAACCGATGCCACCAGTTGAGCCGCAGGTTCCATTGCGAGCGTTCCACCTCCGACTGGAAATGCTGGCTGTCGCGCCGCAGTCCTGCCTCCAGCACATCCCCGCCGCGGATTTCCCAGCGTGCTGCGCCATACAGGGCGAAGGTGGAGTAACGCGACGGCAGGTCGAGGCTGCGCAGCTGCTGCGAGGTCGGTTGCACGCCAGGGAAGAATGGCGTGCTGAAATTCACCGCACTGTCGATCAACGCCTGGCTGTGGCTGTGCGTATACTCGCCGCCGCCGCGGATGGATAGCCGCCTGCTCAACGCAGCGTTCAGTTCCTGGCGCAGCGTGAACTCGCGAGAATCGCGCAACTCTTGGAGCGATCCTTGATTGATGCCGAGCCGGTCCACCAGCGCACTGCGATGCGCGTCCAGACTGGCGGTTGACACCAGCGTCTCACCGCGCAGGCCGCCGGGAAGATCGTAGCCCGCGCGCGCCCAGGCATACAGATCGCGGTAATGCGCATTGGCCCGCTGCAGCGGATCCGACGTCGTAAGATCGATGTTGTCGTCCAGCGCCAGCACGCCGGCGCTCAAGCGCATCCGGTCATTGACGCGCCAGGTGGTTCGCAGCGTGAGATCGCGAAAATCCGGTTCGCCGATGTCCTTGTCCAGGAGCTGCGCCACGTGCGCGAGGTTGCCGGTGCGGCCGCTGACCAGGATGCTGCCGCGGCCATCCGCGAACGGCGTGCCGAACAGTGCGCTGGAGTTGAGTACCGACACGCCTGCCTCGGCCAGCAGGCGCGTGGGCTCTCGCGGCACGATGTCGGCGACGGCGCCGATGCTGCCGCCGAATTCGATGGGCAGATCGCCGGTCCAGAACTGCACCGATTCGGTGGCGCCCGGATCGATGGCGCTGAACAGGCCCTGGAAATTCTTCAAGTGGAACGGGTCGACCAGAGTCACGCCGTCGAAACGGAACAGGGATTCGTCATCGCGGCTGCCGCGTATGTGGGTGCGCGCGGAGTAATCGCCCGCGGCCGTGCCCGGCAACTGCTGCAGCGAGCGCGCCACGTCCTGGCCCGTGCCCGGCAGTTCTTCGATATTGTTGCGCGACAGCGAGACGCCGCCGCCATTGTCGGAGCGTCCCACGTCGTAGCGGCTGGTCTGCACCACGATGGCATCCAGCGGTTGGGGTGACGCCGGGGTGGGGCGCTCCGCGGCCGGCTCGCGCGTGGCGCCACGCTCTACCACTACCCAGGTGTCCGCGCCGAGCAGCTGCAGATCAAGACCCAGTGGTTCCAGCAGGGAGCGCAACTGCCGTTCCGGCGAGTCGCCGTGGGGTGCGGTGCGAACGGTCAGTCCTTCGCGCACCAGCTGCGAGGACCAGATCAGTCGCAGGCCGTGCGCCTGGTATTCGCGCAGCGCCTGAAGGAGGGAATCGCCCGGCTGCACCGCCGCGTGCGCCGCTGCGGTCACCAACAAAACCAGGGTTGCGAGCAGCGCGCTGGTTGACGGACCTGCCGGCGAGTTCGTCCACTGCATCGGCGTGCAGCTTAGCATGCGTGGCGGGGCGCGCCTTCAGCCTCAGCACGCCGTCCGGCGCGGATTCCGCGAGGAATTGCGTGGAGGCGAGTACCGCGCTCAGCGCCTGCTGCGGCGACAGACCGGCGATGCTGCCGCTCAGGCGCGTCGCCTGCGCGGCGGCGCGCGTGGCCGGTGAATCGTACTCGATGCGCTGGCCCGTCTCGCGCGCGAACCACGCCAGGAACTCGGTGAGCGGCAGGCCCTCGATGGGCATGTCTGGATGCAGCTCGCTGATCCAGTCCCAGGCCACACCGTAGGCCGGTGCCGCGTATACGTGCGCATTGCCGCCGGCATCCACCTCGGCCGCTTCGCGCTCCTCGATCAACTGCTTAGTGGCGGCGGTGGTGAGCCGCACCCGCCCTTCGCGCACCAGGATGCTCAGGCGCTGCGCCTCCACCGTGGCCTGGAATTGCGTGCCCACGTGCTGCAGCGTGCCCAGCGAGGTCAGCAACCGCAGGTCCTGCGCCGCCCCGCGCGTGCCGGAATCCAGGTAGATGCGACCGCGCGCGAGCCGCAGCCGGTCGGCGCGCTCCAGCCGTGCCTCGCTGTCCGGGCCGATGCGCAGCGACACAGAACCCACTGCCAGCAGCGCGAAGCCGTCATGCCCGGTACGAATGAGCGTGCCCGCCGGCAAGGCGCTGCCGCCGACGGCAACCACGCGGCCCGCGTGCGCATCGCCCCCATCCCCGCTTATGTCCACGGCGCCGCGTGAAGCGACATAGATGCCTGCATCGGCGCGCGGCGCCTGCCGGTTCATCTGCAGCCACAGCGTACCGCCCGCGGCCAGCAACAGCATGGCGGCGATCGCCCAACGCATGCGTTGCCGGTGCCGGCGTTGTGCCAGATCCGCAACCCACGCACGTTCCAGCGCCGCGTGTACCTGCGCCGCGACCTGCGCCGGCGCTTCGGGTCGCGTGCCGGCAGCGGCCAAGGCGCGCGCAATTTGCCGTTCGTCCATTTAGCGTCCCCTGCCGCGCGCAGCGAGGCCGTCGAGGCCCTCGGTGAGCGCTGCGTGTGCTTCGCGGAAGGCGGCACGCGCCCGCGATAACAGCGATTGCACCGCCGTGGCGGTGGTGCCGAGCCGTTGCGCGATATGCTCCACCGGCAGTTCCTCCACGTATTTCATTTCCAACAGATGCGCGTAGCGCGACGGCAGATAGTCGAGCGCGGCGTGCACCAGATCGTCGCGCTGTTCGCGTTCCAGAGCCTGTTGCGGCTCGGCCAGCTCCGCCCACTGGAGCGACTCCAGCGCGGCGCGCACCGACGGGTCATTCTCCAGCGCGACCAGGATGCGGTCGGCGGTCTGCTGGCGGGTGCGCTGATCGGCGAACTCGTGTCGCGCGATCTGGCATAGCCAGGTGAACAGCGAAGCCTCGCCGCGGTAGGAGGCCAGGTTGCGCAGGCCTTTGAGCAACGCGGATTGCACCACGTCCTGCGCCACTTCGACGTTGCGGTCGGCGCGGCGCAGGATGAAGCGGAACAGGCGCGGGAAATAATCCTCGAACAACTGGCCGAAGGCGGTGTGATCGCCGGCCAGCACGCGCCGCGCGAGTTCGAGGTCATCCGCGTGCGCGGTGCTCATGCCGCCGGACCCGGCGCGCGCATACGCCGGTCGCGGCCGTAGTAGTTGGGGTAGTCCGTCGCCAGCCCTTTGAAGCGGCGATGGATCCACAAGTATTGCTCGGGCACGCGCCGGATATGTGCTTCGATCACGGCGTGGAATCGTGCCACGTCGGCGGCAGGGTCGGCGCTTGGAAAATCTTCCAGGGGCGCGCTGAGGGTGACCCGGTAGCGGCCGCACGGCAGGCGCTCGGGCAGATAGGTCAGAACCTTGGCGCCCGACAGGCGCGCCAGGCGCGAGGTGGCGGTGGTGCTGGCGGCGGGAATGCCGAAGAACGGCACCAGGGCCGCGCCCTTGTTGCGGTAGCTTTGATCCGGCGCATACCAGACCGCTTCGTTGGCGCGCAACGCGCTCATCAGCGTGCGTATTGCATCGTAGGGAATCGCGCGGCGCGCGTGCCGCGCCGTGTTGTTGAGCAGAAACCACGCCAGGAGTTTGTTCTTGGTAGGGCGGTACAGGACGTTGAGGGGCACCAGGCCACCGAGTATGCGGGTGGCGATTTCGATGGTGGTGAAGTGCGCGCCCACGATGATGACGCCGCGCCCGGCGGCAAGCGCCTCTGCCAGATGCTCGCGACCGATCACTTCGGTCCTGGCGGCGATGCGCGCATCCGAGGCCCACCAGGTGTTGGCGGTTTCGCACACGCCGATGCCGATGCTGGTGAAATGCCGGCGCAGCAGGTGCGCGCGGTCGCTCGAGGACAATTCGGGAAAGCACAGCGCCAGGTTGCACTTTGCGATGCGCACGTAGGACAGCGGCAGGCTCAGGGCGATCCGGCCAAGTGTCTCACCGCACAGCCGCTGCAGGCGGGTGGGGCACCGGTTGATCAGCCACATGACCCCGAGCCCGGCCCAGGTGTGCCAGTAGCGCGGAGCCCAGAAGCTCCAGAGCGACTCCGGGGCGGGACGGCGGGCAACGCGAGCGTGTGGGCGCATGTCTGTCCGTTCCATGCGCGATTGGACGCCGCATGTGTTCTAGTTCAATTGCGGAAGCTAAGAGTATGGCCGTCATACGGACAACACTGATAACTATTTGCAGCATCTTATTTCAGTGGTAAATTATCAACTGCTGAAATAATAATCCACCCGCATGGTGCAAACTCAAATCGATCGCGTGGAACAGGGCCTGGCCCGGGTCAAATCGCGGCTGCCGGCCACGCCGGTGGAGGAAATCCTGCTCAGTCGCCTGATCGTCGTGCTGGGCAGGGAATACTCGGCGCTGTTCGACCGCCTGCTGCGGCCGCGCGGGCTCACCGAGCCGGATTTTCGCGTGCTGACGATGATTTTCTCGCACGCGGACGGCACCGCGTTTCCGAGCGATTTGTGTTCGTCCATGGCGCAGAGCCCGGCCAACATCACGCGCATCACCGACATCTTGGTCGAGCGCGATCTGATCACGCGCGAGTCGAGCGAGTCGGACCGCCGGCGCATGGTGCTGCGAATCACGCCACGCGGCGCGGCGCTCCTGCACGAGTGCCTGCCGCAGACCTCGGAGCTGGCGAAGCGGGTTTTCTCCTGCCTGTCGCGCGCCGAGATCCGCAGCGTGATCGAGCAACTCAAGCGCGTGGCTGTTTCCTTGGACGATCAGGCGCTGGATACCCAGGCCGATGCGCGGGGGACGATCTGATGCGCGCGGCCATCGTGCCCGCGGCGAGTATTGTATTGCTGCTCGGCGCCTGCGCGCCGCTCCCGCCGCGCACGGCCGAGCGGCCGCTGCGCAGCCAGGCTCCGCTGGATGCGCCGGCGTCCGCCGGTGAGAAGGCGGCGTGGCCGGAGGCGCGGTGGTGGCGGCACTACGGCGATGCCACGCTCGATGCGCTGATCGATCAGGGTCTGGAAAATGCACCGTCTTTGCACGTGGCCGGCGCGCGCTTCTCGGCGGCGCGCGCCGCGGTGCGCGAGGCCGGCGCGAATGTCGGCGCGCGCGTGGACTTGCAGGCGCAGTACCAGCGTCAGCGGCTCAGCGACAACGGCATGATCCCGCCGCAATTTCTGGGGTTCAACTGGTACAACCAGGCGGACCTGGGGCTGGCCGCGAGCTACACCTTCGATTGGTGGGGCAAGCAGCGCTCGGTGGTGGAATCGGCGGTGGACATGGCGCGCGCGAGCCAGGCCGAGCGCGAGGCGGCGCACCTGACCTTGGCGGCTCTAATCGCCGACACCTACTTCGGCTGGCAGTTGGACCAGGCGCGCCTCGCGCTTGCGAACCGGCGCGCCGAAGACGCACAGCGCGCGCAAGGCATCGCGAGTTCGCGTGTGGCGGCGGAGATCGACCCGCCCGACGTGTTGCATGCGGCCACCGCGGCCGCGGCCGCGGCCCGCGAGCAGGTGGCGGGTCTCGAAGGTTCGGCTCGGCTGCGCGTGGTGGCGCTGGCCGCTCTGGCCGGCAAGGCGCCTTCCGAGCTGCCGTCGCTGAGCGCGCGGGCGTTGCCTGAAGTTTCCGCGGCGCTGCCGGATGACGTGGGCATCGATCTGCTGGCGCGGCGCCCGGATATCGTCGCCAGCCGCTGGCGGGTGGAAGCGGCGCGGCGCAGCGTGGATTCGGCGCGCGCCGACTATTACCCGGACGTCTCGCTGCATGCGTTGCTCGGCGTGGAGAGTCTCAAACTCGGCAAGCTCCTGCGCGCGGGAAGCGGAGTTCCGTCGCTCGGCGCGGCGCTGCATCTGCCGCTGTTCGATTCGGGGCGCATCGCCGCGCGCCTGGGCGCTACGCGGGCGCAGCTGCAAAGCGCCATCGCGGACTACGATGACAGCATCGTCGGTGCGGCCAAGGACGTGGCCACCCAGCTGGCTCTGCGCGATCAACTGCTGCGCCAGCGCGCGGAAGCGGCCACGCAGTCGGTGGCTGCCGAGAACGCGTTGCGCCTGGCGCAGGCGCGTGTCGCGGCGGGCACGGTCGATCTGCGCCCGCAACTGCAAGCCGAGCAGCAGAGCCTTTCCCAGCAGGACGCGGCGCTGCAACTGCAAGGCGCCGCGCTGTCGGCCGACATCGGCCTGCGCCGCGCGCTCGGCGGCGGCTACGAGCCCGATCCGGCGCTGCGCGGCGGATCAGCCCGTCTCAACGATTCCCCCAAGAAGACCCAGCCATGAATGCCACTGCAAACTCGCCCGCTCCCAACACCAACGGCGGCCGCGCGCGCATCATGTGGATTATCGCCGCGGTGTTCGTCGTCATCGGCATCGCCTGGTGGATTTACTGGCTGCTGGTGCTTTCCGTGCGCGAGACCACCGAGGATGCCTATGTGGGCGGGAACAAGGTGATCATTTCGGCGCAGGTGCCCGGCACCGTGATGTCGATTTCCGCCGACAACACCCAACTGGTCAAGGCCGGCCAGGTGCTGGTGCAGCTCGATCCGACCGATGCCGCCTCGCAGCTCGATCGCGCCACCGCCGCGCTGGCGCTGGCCGTGCGCGCAGTGCATCAGCAATCCGCCACCGCGGACCAGTACGGGGCGCTGATCGATGCGCGCCGGCGCGAGCTTGAGCGCGCGAACACCGACCTCGTCAAGCGTGAGCCGCTGCTCGCACAGCAGGCGATCGCACCGGAGGAGATCCGCCACGCACGCGATGCGGTGGAGCTGGCGCGCGCGGCGCTGGAACAGGCGCGGCGCCAGTCGCAGGCAGCCCGCGCTGCAGTCGAGGGCGTGGATGTGCCCGACAATCCCACCGTGCTGCAGGCGCGGGCCGCGTACGTGGATGCGTGGATCAATGCCCAGCGCAATGCCATCGTCTCGCCGGTCACCGGGTATGTCGCGGAGCGCAGCGCGCAGCTCGGGCAGCGCGTGGCGCCCGGGCAGTCGCTGATGACGGTGGTGCCGCTGAACGCGCTGTGGGTGGATGCTAATTTCAAGGAATCGCAGCTGCGACACCTGCGCATCGGTCAGCCGGCCACCATCGACAGCGACTTGTACGGCGGCGGCGTGGAATTCCATGGCCGCGTGGTCGGCATGGCGGCGGGGACCGGTGCGGCCTTCTCGCTGCTGCCGGCGCAGAACGCCTCGGGCAACTGGATCAAGGTGGTGCAACGCGTGCCGGTGCGCATCGAAATCGATCCACGCGATCTTGCCAAGTATCCGCTGCGCGTGGGCTTGTCGACCACGGTGAAGGTCGATACCCACGACCGATCCGGGAGCGTGCTGCCGGCCACCGCCAGCTCGCGTCCCATCGCCGACACCGACGTGTATGCACGCGACCGCGAGCAGGCCACCGCAGCGGCGGATGCCATCATCGCGCGCAATCTGAACCCGGGACACTGAGCGGCATAGCCCATGAGCGCGACGCCTGAAGCCGCAGGGCAGGAGGAGCTGCCGCCGTTGAAGGGCGCCTCGCTGTTCATGCTCACCATCGCCATCTCACTGGCGACGCTGATGGAAATCCTGGACATGACCATCGTCAATGTCTCGGTGCCGTCGATCTCGGGGAGCCTGGGCGTGAGCCTGAACGAGGGCACCTGGACCATCAGCTCCTACCAGCTCGCCTCCGCGGTGATGCAGCCGCTGACCGGCTGGATCGGCCGTCGCTTCGGCGAAGTGCGCACCTTCAACGCCTCCATCATCCTGTTCATCGTGTTCTCCGCGCTGTGTGGATTCGCGGTCAACATGCCCATGCTGGTGGCCTGCCGGCTGCTGCAGGGACTGGTATCGGGGCCGATCATGGCGCTGGGGCAGGCGTTGCTGCTGCGCAATTACCCGGTGCAGAAGCGCGGCATGGCGCTCGGCCTGTGGGGCATGGTGGTGATCCTGGCACCCATCTGCGGACCCATCCTGGGCGGTGCGATCACCGATAATTTGAGCTGGCCCTGGCTGTTCTACATCAACGTGCCGGTGGGCCTGATCGCCACGGCGATGATCAGCAGCACCTTGAAGGGGCGCGAATCGCGCCGCGTCAAGCTGCCCATCGACGCGGTGGGACTTGGGCTGCTGGCCGTGGGCGTGGGGAGCCTGCAGTACATGCTGGACAACGGCAACGACCTGGACTGGTTCGGCTCGCCCATCATCGTCACCGCGGCGGTGATTTCCGTCATGTGCCTGGTGTTCCTCATCCCCTGGGAATTGAAGGACCCGCACCCGATCGTGGATTTGCATTTCTTCGAGCGGCGCAACTTTCGCATCGGCAACATTTGCGTGGCGCTCGCCTACTTCTGTTTCATGGGTTCGAACGTGATTTTTCCGCTGTGGTTGCAGACCAATCTCGGTTACACCGCCACCTGGGCGGGCATGGCGGTGGCCCCGGTGGGATTGCTGGCGCTGCTCATCTCACCCATCCTGGGCCGCAACATGCACCGGCTGGATCTACGACAGGTGGTGACCTTTGCCTTCATCGTGTTCATGATCAGCATGTATTGGATGTCCACGATGAACCAGAGCGCCACCTTCCTGCAGCTCGCCGCGCCACGTTTTTTTCAAGGCTTGGGCGTGTCGAGCTTCTTCCTGGCGCTGAACCAGATCACGCTGTCCTCGGTGCGGCCGGATGAACTGGCCTCCGCCACCGGCATCGCCAGCTTCTTTCGCACCATCTCGGGCAGCACCTCCACCGCGGTGTCGGTATGGCTGTGGAATCGCCGCACCGATTTCCACCACACCGTGCTGACCGAGCATGTGCGCGAAAACGCCTACGGCTGGATGCAGTTCCAGCAGGATCTGTCCAACCTTGGCGTGGATGGCGTGCGCGCCCTGCAGTACGTGGATCAGATGCTGATGCAGCAGGCGCAGACGCTGGGAACGAACGACCTGTTCCGGCTGTTCAGCCTGGTGTTCGTATTTCTGCTGCCGCTGGTGTGGCTGGCGAAGCCGCCGTTCGGCGGTCGCAGTGTGGGTGGCGGGCACTGAAGACGGCGATGTATGCTCGCATTGAGCACACGCCGGAACAACGAACGAAGAGGAGCGCACGATGCCGATGAGCGTGACCGAGGCGATGAACAGCCGCACGAGCTGCCGCGCCTTTCTGCCTACCCCCGTGTCGCTGGCGACGGTGCGCGAGATCCTGGACATCGCGCGGCAGGCGCCCTCGGGCGGAAACCTGCAGCCCTGGCATGTGTACGTGCTCGCTGGCGCGCCGCTGCAGGAGCTGCGCGCGCGCATCCGCGCGAAGCTCCCGCAGCAGCCGAGGGGCGAGGGTTCGGAGTACGACATCTATCCGCGGGAAATGCCCGAGCTGTACAAGAAGCGCGTATTCAAGTGCGGCGAGGATATGTACGCCACCATCAAGGTTGCACGTGAGGACCGGCCGGCGCGACTGGCGCAGTTTGCGCGCAACTATGAATTCTTCGGCGCGCCGGTTGGCATGTTTTTCGCGCTCGACCGGCGCATGGGGCCGCCGCAGTGGTCCGACCTCGGCATGTTGATCCACAGCATCATGCTGCTGGCGCGCGAACGTGGCTTGCACACCTGCGCGCAGGAGTCCTGGTCGGTGTGGTATCGCAGCGTCGGTGAATTCTTAGGCTTTCCGCCGGAGCTGATGCTGTTCTGTGGCATGGCGCTGGGGATTCGGGACGAGGCGGCGCCGATCAATACGCTGCGCACCGAGCGCGCGACGCTCGATGACATCGCATCCTTTCGTGGCTTCTGATGTCGCCAGCGCAGCCCGTCCGCGACGGTTGCGCGCGATGAACTTCGACCTGGTGGTCTTCGATCTCGACGGCACGCTGGTGGACAGCGCGCCGGACCTGCGCCTCGCCGTGAACCGCGTGCTGGCCGCGCATGGCGCGCAAGCCCTGGAGCTCGCGCAGATTCGGCGCATGATCGGCGACGGCGCGGCGCAGCTTCTGGCGCGGGCCTTTGCCGCGCGCGCGCTGACCATGCCCGATCCCAAGGCGGTGCTGCAGCAGTTCTTCACCGCCTATCAGACGGACCCGACCGCGAACACGAGGCTGTATGAAGGCGTGAGCGAAACGCTCGAGGCGGCCCATCGGCGCGGCATCCCGATGGCGGTGTGCACCAACAAGCCGGAGGCGCTGGCACGCATCATCCTCGATCGCCTGCGGGTCGGCGCGTATTTTCGCGACGTGGTGGGCGGCGACACGCATCCGTTCCGCAAGCCCGATGCGCGCATGATCAGCGAGCTTTTGCCGCGCTTCGCCGCGCGACCGGAGCGCACCCTGATGGTGGGGGATAGCGAGATCGATGCCGCCACGGCGCAGGCCGCGGCGGTGCCGTTTGTGCTGATGACCTACGGCTATCGGCGCGGTCCGGTGCAGGACATTGCCTGTCTCGCAGCGCTGGAGCGATTCTCGAAGCTGGCGGCGCTGATCGGTACCGCGCCGGCCGCGGCCCCGGTATGAAAGTTGGCCGGCGCGTTTAACCCAGCGCTTTTTCCGCCTGCAGCGCCGCCTGGACTTTGGGCCGGGCGGCAATGCGGTCGACGTAACTCTTGAGGACCGGCCACTTCGCCACGTCGATCCCTGCGTACTGTCCCCAGCCCAGGATGGTGAACAGATAGGCGTCGGCGACCGTGAAGCGATCGCCCACCAGGAACTGGCGGTCTTTCAGCTGCTTGCTGATGTAGTCGAAGTGCCGGTGAATGGCGGCGGCGGCGAACTGCTTCCATTCCGGAACCGCCGCCGGATTGAACATGGGCGAGAAGGACTTGTGCAGTTCGGTTGCTTCGAAATTCAGCCACTCCAGCACCCGGTAGCGATCGATCGAGCCGGGCGCCGGCATCAACCCGCTCTGCGGCTTCTGGTCCGCGAGGTACTGCACGATGACCGGACCCTCGGTGAGCTTGGTGCCGTCGTCCAGCACCAGCAGCGGTACGCTGCCCTTGGGGTTGACCTCGTTGTAGTTGCTGCCGTCGCTGACCTTCTTGGTGCGCAAGTCGACCTTCTTCAGTTCCAGCACAATGCCCGCTTCCTGCGCGACGATGTGAGGCGAGAGCGAGCAGGCGCCGGGTGTCAAGTACAGTTTCATGCGATTCCTTTTTTGGGTTGGGTGGATAGGAAGGGAATGCTCGCATAGGAGGGCGAGGGTTGGAAAGCCAGGTTATGTTCAAGGATCGCCGTGATGGTCGGCGTACCGCGACAGTAGTTCCGCCGGTGCCGCGATCGATTTCTCGAAATGTGATGAGTTCCACGGGCATCAGTCACGTTTCTGAAGCCAGGATGCACGCAGGTCACGAAAAGGAATTTGCTCATGACGAACGGCAGCACGGAATTTGGCGACCATGGATCGCGTTTCTCGACAAGACGAGCTGCGCCCGACCGAGCCATTGATGAGCGAAAATCCGCATCGGCAGTTCTTCGACGGCTGCTCGCAGTAACGCTCGGAGTGCTTTTCGTTGGGTTGGAATACGCTGGCGCGCAGTCGGCGGATTTTGCCGGCGTTTCGTTTGACCCCCGAGCAGGTACGCAAACGGCAACGGCGGCGGATTTTGCCGCACCTGGCATCTCTCCCGAGGGAGCAGCCGTATCGCCGGAGTGGACAGCCGGACCGCAAAATGCGGGTGCGGTAGCGGCTGCGCTAGCGGTCACGTCGGCGGGGCGGACCGCTGGCCAATTCTCTGTCACACCCACGGGAGCTGCCTCCTACAATATTCCCCTCTGGACACCGCCCGGCGCGCGGGATATCGAACCCCACTTGGCATTGCATTACACCAGTGGCGGACCGGATGGCGTGCTCGGGCCAGGGTGGGCGCTGACAGGCATTTCGACCATCACACGCTGCAACAAAACCTGGGCTGCCAATGGAGCGCCGGCCGGAGTCAACCTCGCCACCAGCGATGATCTGTGCATCGACGGCAATCGACTGCGCCTGACCAGCGGCACGCAGGGGCAAGCGGGCTCGACCTATCAAACCGAAATCGCAGACTTCTCCCAAGTTGCGGCGTACAGCAGCGCAGGCAATGGCCCGGCGTATTTCATCGTACAGGGCAAGGATGGCCGGTACTACGAGTACGGCAATTCGACCGATTCCCGAATATCGGGCAGTGGCGCGAGCACTCCCTACCTGTGGGCGCTGAGCAAAGTTCGCGAC
>JAFEGC010000330.1 GCA_018240265.1 Pseudomonadota bacterium
GGCAAGTACATCGTCATCTGGCGGCGGACCGAGGGCAAGTGGAAGCTGCATCGCGACATGTATTCCACCAGCATCGCGGCGCCCGCCAGGTAACATGGGCGCGGCGCCGTGGCGGCATTGATGGTCACCACCGGCGTGTATTTGATGCGCGGCAGTCGTTCCTGATATTCCGACACCCAGTCCTCTATGGCGCGCCCGCCTGCGCCCCCTCGTTGTCCTCCGCGCAGTACGGCGTCACCGCCTCCGCCTTGAGGGCGGGCAGGGTTTTGACGCTGCGGATCACCGGCAGCCATGCCGCCACCAGCGCGATGAAAATGGCGGTAAAGCCGGCGAACCCCAGCGCGAAACGCAGACCCAGGTGTTCGCCCAGCGCGCCGCCGATCAGCGCGCCCGGACCCGCGGGAATCAGGATCAGGAAGCGCATGGTGCTGGTCATGCGCCCGAGCATCGGACCCGGCGTGACGGCCTGACGGAGCGACAGGAAGTTCACGAAAATGAACACCGCACCGATGCCATACAGGAACAGCATCAGCGCAAACGCCATCACACCGATGCGGTCCGCAGGGGCCAGCGACAACATCAGCCAGGCGCAGCCGCAAATACCGAATCCCGCCAGCATGGTCGGCCCCGGCCCCCACCACTGCGCCACGCGATGGCCGATGGCGCTCGCGCCGATGGTGCCGGCGCCGAGCGCGACGTAGGCGAAACCCACCGCGCGCTCGCTCATGCCCAATTCGCGCGTGGCGAACAGGATCTGCACCACCTGCGCGGCGTTGGAGCAGATCTCCCAGGCGCCGACGCAGCTGGCCATGGTGAGCAGCAGCGCATGCTCGCGCACGAACCGCAAACCCGCGTGCAGCGCAGGCCAGAACGGCTCGTGGCGCGTGGCCGGCGTTTCGTGGATGCGCAGGCCGCGCAGGATGGAGGCCGAGAGCAACAGCATGATCGCATCGGCGATCAGTGCCAGCGGCGCGCCAGTGATCTTGATCAGCGCGCCGGCGGCGCCCGGCCCCGCCACTTCCGCCGCCGAGGAGGCCAGCGCATTTTTCGCATGCGCCTCCACCAACCGTTCGCGCGGCACGATCTGCGTCAGCACGATCTGCGCGGCACTCCCTGCCACGGTATTGACCGCGCCGATGACGAAGGCCACCACGTACAACCAGACAATGGCGAGGCGGCCGAGCCACCAGGCCACCGGCACCGTCGCCACCGCCACGCAAATGCACAGCTCGCCGGCCAGGTACACGGGGAGTTTGCGCACGCGATCCAGCCACACGCCCGCCGGCAGGGAGAACAGTACGAAGGGCACGATTTCCATGGCGGTGAGCAGGCCCATCTGCGTGGGGCTGGCATGCAGCAGCACCGCCGCCGTCAGCGGCAGCGCCAGCAGCGTGATCTGCCCGCCCAGCGAGGAGATCAGGATGGAGGACCACAACCGGCGATACGTGGCATCGCGCAGCAGATCGGTCGGGCTCAGCATGAAGCCGAACACACGCCGCCGGGTCATTCCGGAGACCTCGCTGGGTTGGGATGTTCGAGTCGATTCGTCCATGCTGTTCACGCGAGCCAATGGGCCGCGCCATCGCGCACCCGAGTGCCCCCGTTACCGGTCGGCTCCGGGCAGCAGCGAGAGGATTTTTGCCTCCAGCCCCTTGAGATCCGCTTCGCCGCGGTAGCGTGCCACGATTCGTCCCTGGGTATCGATCAGGAAGCTGGTCGGCAAGCCGTAAACGCCGCCATAAAGTTTCGCCAGCGCCGCATCTCCCATGATCAGCGGGTATGCGGGCGGATGCTGACGCGCCAGGCGCAGCACCGGCTCGCGCGCATCATCCATCGAGACGCCGAGAACCTGCAGGCCGCGCGTGCCATACGCCCGCTGCCACTGCGAGAAGCGCGGCATCTCGATCAGGCAGGGCGCGCACCAGGTGGCCCAGAAATTCAGCAATACCACCTTGCCTCGGAACTCCGTGAGCTTGATGGGCGTGCCCGCGAGATCGGCGCGAGTGAAATCCGGCGCTGCGGGTGGCTCGCTCGCGGCACCTGCGCTCGCGCCGGCGGCGAGCGCGAGCAGCGCTGCGGCGAGCAGCGCGCACGGCGCAAAGGCGAAGTGCGCCGGCGCCTTCATGAAGACTCGGTGGGATAGCCCTTGTCGATCCAATCGGCACCGAAGTCCTGCGCGATGTACAACACCTTCACGGCGCCGAAGCCCCGCGCTTTCAGCTCATCGTAGGCGGCCGCGATATTGGGGCAACGGTTCCAGGGGCAGCAGCCGCAATAGATGAGGATGGGTGTATCTTTCGCCAGCGAAGCGACGGCGGCGTGCAGCGATTCGAGACCCTTCGGTTCTCCCGCGGGACCCGCGTAGCGCGAACCGGGAATGTGCCCCTGATCATAGAGCGCACGTGAGCCCACCTGCAGAAGAACGGGTGCGGTCGCCGATTTGTCCCGCAACTGCGCCACCAGCGCTGCGGGCTGTACGAGAGCGGCCGCCGAGATCGACGCAGCTGGTTTATGCGCCGCGTGAACGATCGAGCACAGCAGAAGCCCGATCAGCAGCGGCCGGGAAGCAAGGCGGATGAATCCAGCGAATCCTTTGATCATGGAGACCTCACTACGGTCATGGATGCGTAAGCGGCGCGCTCAACTTCGGTCCACGGGTTCTATTGCGTCCGCGACGTCCTGCGCGATCAGGGTGCCCTGATGATACAGCGCCTGCCAATGAGCCTCTACCCAGCGCCACAGCGTGCAGCGGCGGCTGAGCCTTCCCGCCTGGTCGAGTTGATAAGTAACCAGAAACAGTCCCGGCGCCAACTCGGTACAGGCAAAGTCGCTGACCTCGTAACGCTCCTCGACGGGCGATGCGTGCCGCTCCTTGAGCACGTCCAGCACATACTGGCGCGAGTACTTGCGCCCCGAGGCGCCGACCTCCCAGAAATCGCCGCTCACCATGCGTTCGACATCGCGGCGCAGGGTGCCAAACTCCGGGTGATGGAATATGGGTTCCCGGGCCGCGAGTTGCGCGATGGCGGTGGCGAGATCGGGTGCGACGGATGGCATGCCGGAATAATTGCACAGCGCGCTTGAACCGCCTAGCGAAGCCTTGAGCGATGGCGTGGATTGCTTGGTGCCGCCACCGATGCATGGCCGACCCATCTTTGCCGGCCCGGCTTGCTTTAACCGCGAAGATGAGTAGAATGCAGGGTCCGAACCGGTGCGGGGTGGAGCAGTCTGGCAGCTCGTCGGGCTCATAACCCGAAGGTCGCAGGTTCAAATCCTG
>JAFEGC010000331.1 GCA_018240265.1 Pseudomonadota bacterium
CGCGTAATCAGCCGCATCGACCCGCAGGCGCCGCACGAAGTGCTGCTGATCCTGGACGGCACCATCGGCCAGAACGCGGTGGCGCAGGCCGAGCAGTTCAACAAGCACGTGAAAGTCACGGGCCTTGCCATCACCAAGCTCGATGGCTCGGCCAAGGGCGGCGTGGTGCTGGCCATCGCCGAGAAACTGAAAATCCCCATCCGCTTCGTCGGCGTGGGCGAGCAGATCGAGGACTTCGGCGTTTTCAAGGCCGATGAATTCGTCACAGCGCTGCTGAAGACACCCGGCGACGATCCATCCGCATGATCCGTTTCCAGCACGTCCACAAGCGTTACGCCAACGGCCGGCAGGCGCTGGCGGACCTGTCCTTCGAGGTACGCGCGGGCGAGATGGTCTTTCTCACCGGCCCGTCCGGTGCGGGCAAGAGCACCATCCTCAAGCTGATCGCGCTGATCGAGCGGCCGACGCGCGGCGAGGTGCGCGTCGCGGAGCAGGACACGGCGCGCATCCGGCGGCGCGGCATTGCGCGCTATCGCCGCCGCATCGGCGTGGTGTTTCAGGACCACAAGCTGCTGGAGGACCGCCCCGTGTTCGACAATGTGGCCATGCCGCTGGTGATCGCCGGCCGGCCGCGGCGCGAGATCGACAAGCTCGTGCGCGCGGCGCTGGACCAGGTGGGCCTGCTGGGACGAGAGCGGGACCGGCCGCTGGAACTGTCCGCGGGCGAGCAGCAGCGCGTGGGCATCGCGCGCGCGGTGGTGGCAAAACCTCCCTTGCTGATCGCCGATGAGCCGACCGGCAATCTCGATCCGCAGCTCGCGCTGGAAATCATGATGTTGTTCAAGCGCTTCAACGACGTGGGCGTCACGGTACTGATCGCCACGCACGATCATCACCTGATCGATGCGGCCGGAGCCCGCCGCATCGAACTCACCGCCGGGCACCAGGCCGAAGCATGAGCCCGGGTCCTTATTTCGAGCGCCATGCGCAGACTTTCGTCGGTGCGCTTGGACGGCTGGCGCGCCGCCCGCTGGCATCGGCGCTGATCATGGGCGTGATCGGCATCGCGCTGGCTCTGCCGCTGCTGCTGCAGCTCCTGGTGCAGAACGCGCGCGCACTCACCAGCAACGGCGCCGATGCCTTCGAACTGGCGGTGTATCTCAAGCCCGCCACCGAGGAAGCCGCGGCCAGGACCCTGGCCTCGCAGCTGCGAGGCCGCAGCGATCTCGCCGCGGTGCGTCTGGTCACGGCCACGCAAGGACTGGCGGAGTTTCGCGAGCATTCCGGGTTCGGCGCGGCGCTCGATCTGCTCGCCGCCAACCCGCTGCCGCACGTGCTGCTGCTGACGCCCGCGGAAAACTCGCGCGGCTCAGAAGCGCTGCAGCGCCTGCAATCCCAGCTCAAGGAGTTGCCCGCCGTGGATGATGTGCAGCTGGACACTGCCTGGGTGAAGCGCCTGCAGGCCATGCTGGATCTGCTGCGCCAGCTGGTGCTGTCCATCGGCGCGCTGCTGCTGGCCGGAGTCGCCGTCATCGTGGGCAGCACCATCCGCTTCGAGGTCACCAGCCGCCGGCACGAAATCGAAGTGATGAAATTGCTGGGTGGGAGCAATGCCTTCGCGCGCCGCCCCTTCCTGTACTCGGGACTGCTGTATGGCTTGGGCGGGGGGCTGGTATGCCTGACCCTGGTGGCCGTCGCGCGGTATCGGCTCGATCCCGCGGTACGCGCGTTGACCGCAACTTATGGGCAAGACGCGGGTCTTATTGGCTTGGGCTTCGAGTTGTCCCTGGCGGCGCTGGCAGCGGCAATGGCGCTGGGGTGGCTCGGAGCCTGGGTGGCGGCCAGTTGGCAGATCCGGCACATCGATCCGACCTGATCATCCGTACAGCAGCCGCCCCCAGCAGAATCGGTCTGGCCTCATAACCTGATGATCTTAGAAGATTTTTGCGGTGCGGGAACTCCTCGTGCATTTAGCACTCAAACAGCGGGAGTGCTAGAATGGGTGTAGTCGAATTTGGAGGTACGTGATGAGCACAGCGTTGATCGCGAGACATTCCGACCTGGTTTTTTCCGGTCCGATGGGCAGCCTGGATTCCTACATGGAGCGGGTGGCGCGCATTCCCGTGCTGAACCGGGAAGACGAGGCCACGCTCGCCAATCGCTTCCGCGATCAGGGTGATTTGGACGCGGCCCGCTCCCTGGTGCTGTCGCATCTACGCTTCGTGGTGCACATTGCTCGCGGTTACTTGGGCTACGGTCTGCCCATGGGTGACCTGGTGCAGGAGGGCAACATTGGTTTGATGAAGGCGGTGAAGCGCTTCGACCCGGGCGTGGGCGTGCGGCTGGTGTCCTTCGCGGTGCACTGGATTCGCGCCGAGATTCACGAGTACGTGCTGCGCAACTGGCGTCTGGTCAAGATCGCCACCACCAAGTCGCAGCGCAAGCTGTTTTTCAACCTGCGCAAGCGCAAGAAGAATCTCGCCTGGCTGTCGGAGTCGGAATCCCAGGCGGTGGCCAAGGACCTGAACGTGGACGTGAGCGATGTGCGCGAGATGGAGCAGCGTCTGTCCGCCAAGGACCTGTCCTTCGATCCCACGCCGGACACAGACGAGGAGGAATCCTACTCCCCGGCCATGTACCTGCCGGCCAGCAATGCCGACCCGGCCATCCAGGCCGAGAGTGAGGAATGGGAAGCCGATTCGGCGGATCGACTGGGCGTGGCGCTGCAGAAGCTGGACGAGCGCAGCCGCAGCATCCTCAAGCGCCGCTGGATGACGGACGACAAGGCCACGCTCCATGAGCTCGCGGCCGAGTACCATGTCTCGGCCGAGCGCGTGCGGCAGATCGAGGCCAATGCCATCAAGAAGCTCAAAGGGTTGATGGCTGCTTGAAAAGGCGGTCGCGGGCGGTGAGACCCGCGGCCATCCTTGCTCAAAGCGCTGCGTGATCAGGCTGTCGGCTGGGTCAGCGGTGTGAGCGTCAGTTCCACGCGACGGTTCGCCTGCCGGCCCTCGGGCGTATCGTTGCTGGCCACGGGTCTGGTTTCGCCCGCGCCGACAGTGATGACGCGATCGCTGCGCAGACCGTGCGCCTCGAGATACTGCGCCACGGTGTTGGCGCGACGCTCGGACAGTTGCTGGTTGTACTGAGCCGAGCCGGTGCTGTCGGTATGGCCGGCCACCTCGATCACAGTTTTCTCGTACTTCTTGAGCACGATGTTCACCGAGTCCAGCACGCGGTAGAAGTTTGCGTTCAATTCAGCGC
>JAFEGC010000332.1 GCA_018240265.1 Pseudomonadota bacterium
GGTGAGCCGCAGCTTGCGCACGCCCAGCTGCGCAAACAACCGCGCCAGGCGCACGATTTCCGCGAACGACAGGCGTTCGGCAGAGTTCAGAAAGCGGTAATTGTCGTGAAACTGCTCCCGCGGCATGCAATAGGGACAGCGGAAATTGCAGCGGTCCATGACCGAGATGCGCAGGTCATGCAGCGGTCTGCCGCGGGTGTCCGCGAGTGGACGCGAGCCGTGCAGGGTGTGAACGGATGCGGTCATAGATTACCAACGATAAATGGTGCTGACGAAGCCTTTAGGATAGGTGTTCGGGCCAGGCGGAAGTTCCACGAATCCATCGGTGCCGGCCAGACTCAGGAAATCGCCCGAACCGTGGGTGGGACGCGGATCGGTCCAGGAGCGACCCCAGTCGTCTTGCACGATGGTCACCGGCATGAAATACGCCAGCGGCGCCTGGACGCTGACCGGCGACAGCAGCGCGAGGCGCTCCGGTTCGCGGCGCTTCGCGCCCATGGCAGCGGCGATGGCGGGGATGACGTAGCGCGCCAGGCACACCAGCGTCGACACCGGGTTGCCCGGCAGGCCGAACACCGACTGTCCTTCGCGGCCGATGCCGAACCACATGGGTTTACCGGGCCGCTGCGCGATGCGGTGGAAAACCTGCTCGACGCCCAGCGCCGCCAACACCTTGGGCACCAGGTCGAATTTGCCCATGGATACCCCGCCCGAGAGAATCAGCAAGTCGTGCGTGTTCAGGTGCAACGTCAGCCGTTCGCGCAGCCGCTCCTCATCATCCACCACATGATCGTCGCCCACGCGCAAGAAGCCCCGGCGCCGCAGCGCCGCCGCCACCGCGTAGGCATTGGAGCGGCGCACCTGGTAGTCGGCGATGGGCTCGCCGGGCTCGATCAGCTCATCGCCGGTGGATATGACCATCACCGCCGGCTGGCTGGAAACGCGCACCCTCGCCATGCCGGCGGAGGCGGCCACGGCCACCTCGGGCGCGCGCAGCAGCGTACCGGCTTCCAGCAGCAGCGCGCCTTGGCGGCTGTCGGAACCGCGGCGATGCACGTGGCGATACGCGGTAGAGTTCACGCCCTCGCCCAACACCGCGGTGCGGTCCTGGATCTGGATCTGCTCGTAGGGGATCACGCAATCGCAGCCGGCCGGCAGGATGGTGCCGGTCATGACTTCGATGGCAAGCTCGGGTCCCTGCAACCGCTGGGGCGGTGAGCCGGCGGCCTGCGTGCCCTGGATGCCAAAGCGCGTGCGGCCGCCGCGCAGGCTCTGGCTGTCGACCGCGATGCCGTCCATCGCGACACGATCGAAGGGCGGTTCGTCTCGCTCGCCGTAGATGTTCTCACGCAACGTGCCGCCCACGCACTGGGCCAGTGGGAGCGACTCGATCGGCAGGCAGGTTACGCGGGCCTGAATGGCCTCGTCGGCGAGCCGCGGAGTGAGAAGGGAAGCGGCTGACATAAAGCCGATACGCGGCGTGCCACTCAAGGCTGCGCCGCGACCCGGTTACTTCTTGTTCTTGGCCTTGAAAATCTTCAACTGCTCGTTGAAGCGGGCCACCACGGCCTGCAACTCGTCGACCGCTGCGTTGTTCTTCTGCACCAGCATTTTCTGCTGCTCGTCCGCCTTCTTTTTTTCTTCAGGCGTGAGCTTGGTCGGATCCGCCGGCGTGGCCGCATCCATTTCCAGCTTGATGCAGTCCAGGTACTTGTTCATGTCCGTGTTGTATTGATCAAAGCTTTTTTTCGCGGTGATCATCTGCTCCAGCGTGGCAGAATTGCCATCCGGAGCGGCGTCGGGCGACTTGGGGTAGGTGCAGTCGGCGTGCGTGAGCGGTGCGCCGAAGGCGGCTCCGACGGACAGGGCGATGATCAGTGACTTCCAAGACTTCATCTGGGGATCCTCTGGTTTCAGGAAGCAATGGCTAAAGTAAGCCGTGGCGCAAGTGTACGGCGAGCATGGCGCGGATGGCCAGCGCTTCCCCAGCCGGGCCTTTAAGTCGCTGATTTGCTTGGCGGGTAGGCCGGTCAGGCGCGGTGCGCCTTTACAGGTCCGCGAAATCGAACACCGGGTCCACGTCTACGGGAACGCCGGTCACCTTTTGCAGTGCGTTCGCGAGGTCCGGAGGGAGCTTGCCGTAACGGGCGAACCACTTTTCGGTGCGGGCGCGGTCGCCGCTCGCTTCCTGTTCCAGCAGTTCGCGCGCCAGGGCCGCGATGGCTGCCGGCATGACCGCGACCTCCACCGCGTAGCGCGCGGCGGCGGGGTCGAATTTCACTGCGCCGCGTTCCACCAGGAAGTTGAACTCCATGATCTCGGCGCTCCCATGCGCCTCGGCCACACCGAAGCGCACGGTGCGGAAAATTCCGGCCACGTGTGAGACATACACTTCCGGCATCTGCTGCGCCGGGAACTGCCCATGCTCAGCCAGCCAGCCCAGGCCGAACAGACCGACGATGTCGGCCTTGGACTCCTCCAGCCCCGAGTAAGCGGGCCCGATGCTCTCGCGGATATCCTCGCGACCCTTGGCGGTGCGCGCGAACGCCGGCCCCAGGCCATGCGAGATCTCGTGCATGATGGTGCCGGTGAGATAACCGCGGGCCGTGGCCAATTTTACCTGGTCCTCGCGCAGCAGGCGTGAGGCGATGGGCAGGATCACCTGCTCGACGCGCGCATCCATGAAATTCTTGAAAAAGATTTTTTTCGAGCCCTTCTGCTCGTGCACGCGCGGATCGTTGGGCAGGTTGTCCGCCACCGCCTGGTATCCATGCCGCAGATCGCCGCCGCGAAATGGCGCGTCCATGACTTCCATCGGCGTCAGGTGGCCGCGTTTGGAGGGCCGGTCCTGCGCCGGCAGCGGCAGTGCATCCTGGATGTCGGGCACGAAGCGCTGGAACACCTCCAGTTTGCGGCTCTGCTCGTCGTTGCGGATCAGCACGGCGGCGCCGTAGGAAGTCTTCACGCCCAGGAAATGATCCAGGTAGGTTTCGTAGGGCGCGAAAATCACGTCCACTTTCGGATTCTTGAGATCGAGCCAGGCCAGGTCGCTCTGGAAATAATCATCCGACAGCAGAGCGGCCGCGCGCAGCCGCAGGAAGTTCGCGAATGCCGCATCATCCGACTGCTCCGCGGCCTCCCGCAGGAGTTGGGCCATGGGATTCAGCCACTTCGCATAGGCCACGTGGTAGGGAACCCCCGCGAGCAGCGCGCCACGGCGTTGGACCACGGTGAACGGGTCGTAGAGTTCG
>JAFEGC010000333.1 GCA_018240265.1 Pseudomonadota bacterium
CTTCGTTGCCATGCACGGCGGGCGCAACGCTACCATGCCACTGCCCGCGCACCACGCAGCAAGTCGCGCTTATCGCGCGGTGCACTCTATGTGTTTGAATCCGGGCAGATTAATGTTTGCGCGTGGGCTTGCGCGGCACTGACGCGTCGCTGTCGCAAAGCTGCCGGCCGATAGACCCGCGTATGCTTCCTTCATTGCAAAAGCGTAGCGTGGACATGTGGCGTGGTCTCGGTCATCGGTGCTACGGAGGTTGATTTCAGTACCTGATCCAGATAGCGCACATTCCGCCGGACGAATAGCGGACTCAGGTGCGAGGCGTCCTTGTACATCGGTTCGCCGTCGGCCGCGAGCACCGGGCAGATGTCGTGGTTGCAAAGGTGTTCGATGGGGTCGATCAAGGTTGCGTTGGTCCGCGCCGCGATCCGCTTGAGCGCCTGCACGATGGGTGCGACCCGGGACTCGATGTTTGTGGCCGAAATCACCGGTAGACGCAGCTTGAAACTCATGTCCGAAAAGCTGCGCTGCACGATCTTGCGCGGACCAAATTCCCTGCCCGTCGGGCTCGGCAGCACGAGGTATACCTGCTTGCCGGCGCCGGTCATGGCGCCGATCATGTCCTGGAAGCGCGCCAGTGCGAGATTGGAGGCGGGCGATTCCAGATCGCCGAGCGAGCCTCGTAGCGTTGCATCCCGATAGTAGTAGTCGAGATTGTCCGGCGGGCGCAGATTCAGAAAATAGCCGGCCCAGTCCGCGGCGATCACGATCGTGTCGACATCCGCTCGTGCCGCGATCCGCATACCCTGTTCGATCAGCCCCTCGCACTTGGGCAGGTGATCCTCGTGCACGCCCGGTACCGGCGGGCAGCCGCCCTGGCTCGAATACAGGATGTGCGCCGGCCGTTCACGCTGCTGCGACAGTACCCAATCCATGCGCGGGTAGTATTGTTCGATCTGGCTGTCGCCCATGAACAGTACGGCGTGCGGGCCCGAGCCCTGTTCCCGGGCGTTATCCGAGCGCTCACCCGGTACTTGGTGCAGCCGTGGTCCGGGAAAGGCGATGGCGGTGGAAGCTTGGACGATGTTGCGTACGTCGAAGCTGTTGGAGCGAGGCGGCAGCAGCAGCCGGAAATCCAGCAGCCCGACGAGCCCCAGCGAGGCGAGCGTGCCGGCCAGCAGGAGCGGTGTGCGGCGGTTCGGTGGCGAATGCCGGATCGGCCGCTCGATGAACCGATAGGTCGCCCATGCCAGAATGAAAGCCGCCGCCACCGCGCCCCAGATGGCCGCGTGGGTGACCTCGTCTCTGGCGATGATGTGCTCGAAGGACAGCAGGGGCCAGTGCCACAGGTACAAGGGATAGCTGATCACGCCGACGAACACCATGGCGCGATTTCCCAGCACGCGCCGGTTCAGCGGCGTATCGGCGCCCGCGTCGATCAGCAGCACGGTGCCCAGCACCGGGAGCGCTGCGCGCCAGCCCGGATACAAGTCCTGCCGGGAGAAGGCGAACGCGGAGATGAGCAGCAGCGCAAAACCCAGCGCACTTTTCGCAGCTTGAAGCGGTGAGGCCGGCCTTACGGCCCGGTTCCGATCCGCTTCCAAGGAGAGGTGGACATGTGCCAGCATGCCGCCGGCGGCCAGTTCCCAGAAGCGTGTGATGGGGAGGTAGAACACGCGTACGCCGTGATCCGCGATCCACGCTAGATTCAGCAGGAACGAGGC
The DNA here is from genome assembly GCA_018240265.1 of Pseudomonadota bacterium. GTDB lineage: Bacteria > Pseudomonadota > Gammaproteobacteria > Steroidobacterales > Steroidobacteraceae > TMP-86. The sequence goes on from JAFEGC010000333.1 coordinate 1,719, forward strand.
GGCGGCGATCAGCCCCATGATGAGCAGAGGACCGCGCCGTACCTTGCTGGTGAAGACGAGCAGCAGCGGCCAGACAAGATAGAACTGTTCCTCGATTCCCAGCGACCACAAATGCAGCAGCGGCTTGAACTCCGCCGCCGGATCGAAATAGCCGGCCTCCTTCCACAGAATCAGGTTCGAAAGAAAACCCGCTCCGCCGGCGATGTGCTTGCCGAGCATCGAGTATTCATCGGGGAACAGGCAGTACCATCCGATGCCGAACGTGGCGCTGAGCACCACGGTCAGCGCGGGAAAAATGCGACGGATGCGGCGGGCGTAAAAGTCGGTGAATGTGAACGTGCCGGCGTTCAGCCGGCCCAGGATGATGCGCGAAATGAGGTAGCCGGAAATGACGAAGAAAACGTCCACGCCGACGAAGCCGCCCGGCACCCAGGTCGGCTCGGCGTGGTACAGCAGTACCGACAGGATCGCAAACGCCCTAAGGCCATCGATGTCCCTGCGATAGTCGTTCTGCGTTGAGGAATGCGATGCCTGAGCGGTACCTGACATAAGGTGGTGACGAGCCGGTATGACTCGTCACCACGTTATATGGAGTGCTCGGACCAACCTGTGTGCGATGTCGCCAATTTGCTGACCGCTGGTCGGATTGCAGCCAATGTTGCGGCGCGGCTAACGCTTTACGCCGCCGAGCGTGAGCCCGGCCACGCCGGTGGTCGACGCGATGCCGAATGGCGCGACCTGGCTCGACCAGCAGCTCGTCGGCAATGCTGCGCCGCCGGCGAGTGAGTTCGGGCATGCAGTGTCCGCGGCTCTGCGAGAGCGCGAACAGGTGCTGATCGAGCAGGGCCTCGCTCGGAAGCAGGGAGCCAGCGTGCTTCTCGCCGGCAACCTTCTCGGGCGCTTGCTGGATCGCGAGCTGGCCGCGGCAGCGGCGGGTCTGGAGAAGACGACCGGGCTCAGCTACCGCCCTGCGATCGACGATGTGCGCATGTCGAGAACGTACCGGCAGACGGTAAGGTCGCTTAGCTGTATGTGGCTGCCTCCGGACTTGATCGATGCGGGTTCGCCTATCCAGTCCCCGAAACGAATCAGGCAGCTTGCAGCACGGCTCGTCGAACAGGCTGCGACAGCTCAGCAGTGACGAATGATTCTTTCGGATATAGGTAGTCTTCCCCAGACTCATCTATAACTCGCAATTGCCCGGACTTCTCGGCGCGAGCATCCGGAATGCGGATGTATATTTTCCGCCGCTCCAGAGACACCTCGTATCCCGTGTTGTCGATGCAAATCACCAATTGTCGTGTTCGCGCCATGACGTTGAACCTCAGAGGAGGCGTTTGATTTTGAATTCGCGCTTCCCAATACCGGAAGCTTCGTACCAGTGTAACTCCGCGGCGGCAATCTCGCCGCTTTGCAGGCGGATTTCAGCGATACCTTTGCGCTTTCTCCAGCGGCCACGCCCGTAACGCTTGCGCAGTCTGGAAATTTCTCGGATGCCCGTACCGGTAGCAATCGTTTCTACGCCGGTG
>JAFEGC010000334.1 GCA_018240265.1 Pseudomonadota bacterium
CCAGGCTCAGATCCTTCAGCCAACCGCTGCGGAAACGCAGTCCTACCTCGCCATCCAGCAATTGCCGCCCGAATTCAGTGGCATGGGACCGCAATAGCTCCACATATCGCCCCCGGGCGCCAGTCATCGCCTCGCCATGCCGAGCCAACTCCACATCCCAGACTGAGACGATGGATTTAGGCTGCCGGGTCTTGAGTGCCGCATTGCGCTGCTTGAGGGCATGCTGATACTGGTGCCAATGGCTCACAAACGAGGGTTCCACGTGGAACACCCCCCAGTCCAGGAAGCGCCGCCGCCGGCCAGGCCCTTCTTCGATGAGCTTATGAACTTCCGGATCGATGATCTGTGCGGCAAGCAGCAGGGCCAGTTCAGCCAGCCCGCCGGCATTGCGTCCCTCGATTCTAGCCCGCAACTTCCCATCCCGCCCTTCCACGCCCATGGGAACCTGCCGGCTATGGGCATCTACCTCGCCGAAGACCACAAAGCGCTCCGCTCCGCGCCGGGTGAGATGATCGAGCTGACGCGTCCGGAATGAACGTCCGCGCCCCAGCAAATAAATGGCTTCCAGTAAGCTGGTCTTGCCCGAGGCATTGGGACCCCAGATAAAAGTGAAGTCCGGGTCAGGCTCCAGCGCCAGCTGCTGCAAGCAACGGAAATCCGTTACCTGCAGGCTACGCAACCCCATTGGCTTCTTAGAGCCTCATGGGCATGACGACATAGCGCGCCGCCGAACTTCCGGGCGAGCGGATCAGGCAACTGCTGTTGCCGTCCGTCAATCCGACCTCGACTTCCGCGCCATCGATGGCCGACAGGGCATCGAGCAGGTAATTCACGTTGAAGCCCACCTCAAGCTCGCCGCCTGCATAACTGACCTCGATCTCCTCCTCGGCTTCTTCCTGCTCAGGGTTATGCGCCTGCACGGTCAGCACATTGGGCTTTAGGTTGATACGAATGCCCCGGTACTTTTCATTGGACAGGATGGCGGTTCGCTGTAATGCCTGTCGGAGTAGATCTCGATCCGCTTTCACGGTTTGCGCCGGCGAGGCCGGGATGACGCGGCCGTATTCCGGGAATCTGCCGTCAATAAGCTTAGATGTAAAGCGAATTTCGCCAATTTGAGCTCGAATATGATTGGTGCCGATGGCCAGCTCCGCATCCCCCTCAGCGTCCAGGATACGCTGCAGCTCCAACACGCCCTTGCGCGGCACGATGACCTGGAGCGACACGGCAGATTTGGCCGGTAGCTCAGTCTGGCTGATCGCCAAACGATGCCCGTCCGTGGCAACCGCCCGCAGCGCCTCGCCCTCCAGTTCCAATAGCATACCGTTGAGGTAGTAACGCACGTCCTGCTGCGCCATGGAAAAGTGGGTCTTATCAAGCAGGCGCTTCAACTCAGCACGCGGCACCTGTACCTTCTGCTGCGCATTGATGTCTTCGATGACGGGGAAGTCTCCTGCCGGAAGCGTGGACAGCGTGAAGCGGCTGCGCCCTGCCCGGATCACCACCTTGTCGCTCTCCGTCGCCAACGATACTGACGAGTCATTCGGAAGCGAACGCAGGATGTCGAGAAACTTGCGGCCTGGTACGGTGATGTCACCGGCCTGCTGCACGGACACTTCAGAAGCGGCGACGAGCTCGACTTCGAGATCCGTTGCCGTGACCGACAACTTGCCGTCACGCACCGCGAGTAGCACGTTGGCGAGAATGGGCATGGTCTGCCGCCGTTCCACCACGCCCATCACTGCCTGCAAAGGTGCCAGCAGTTTCTCGCGCTCGACCGTCAGTTTCATGATTGTTCCAATTTTTTTAAGATTGATTGTGATGATGATAGAGGATGCGCCCGGCTGTTAATTGAGGCTGAAAATCCATTTAATTCATCAGCCTGCGCAGCTACGCACGCATCTTACCAACTGTACATCGCTTCCTCGCAAGTTGTGATCTGTGTGTGGATAATTTTCGTGCACAAATTCATCCACACCTTGTTCGCCTCAACCCGCCAGGGTTCTCAACAGGTTCATGTAATCCTCTCCCATGCGTCGCTCGACCTCGCGCAAATCCTTGATACGCTTGCAAGCGTGCATGACGGTGGTATGGTCGCGTCCACCGAAGGCGTCGCCGATCTCCGGCAGGCTGTGATTGGTGAGCTCCTTGGCCAGCGCCATGGCCACTTGGCGCGGCCGAGCAATAGAACGGCTGCGTCGCTTCGACAGCAGGTCGGCAACGCGGATCTTGTAATACTCCGCCACGGTTTTCTGAATGTTCTCCACTGTGACCAGCTTTTCCTGTAGGGCAATCAGGTCCTTGAGCGCATCTTTGGCGAACTCCAGCGTGATTGGTCGGCCGGTGAAATGCGCATTCGCGACCACGCGCCGCAATGCGCCTTCTAGTTCGCGCACATTGGAGCGGATGCGCTTGGCGATAAAGAAGGCGACTTCCTGGGGAAGATCGGTGTTCGACAGGGCCGCCTTGCTCATGAGAATGGCGACGCAGGTTTCGAGCTCCGGTGGCTCGATGGCCACGGTCAGGCCCCAGCCGAAGCGGGATTTGAGCCTTTCCTCCAGACCGTCCACTTCCTTCGGGTAGCGGTCGCAGGTCATGATCACCTGTTGCTGGCCCTCCAGTAAAGCATTGAAAGTGTGGAAGAACTCTTCTTGTGAACCTTCCTTGCCGGCGAAGAACTGGATGTCGTCGATGAGCAGCGCATCCAGTGAACGGTAGGCTGTCTTGAACTCATTGATGGTGCGGTGCTGGAGTGCCCGCACCATGTCGCTCACGAAGCGTTCACTGTGCACGTAAGCCACGCGAGATTGCGGCGAATTGACGAGGATCCGGTTGGCAACGGCGTGCATCAGGTGGGTTTTACCCAATCCCACACCGCCGTAGATGAACAGTGGGTTGTAGGCTTTGCCGGAGTTGCCGGCCACCTGTAAGGCCGCGGCCTTCGCCAGCTGGTTGCTTTTACCTTCGACGAAGTTGTCGAAAGTGAACTCAGGATTGATTCGGCTGCCGAGCACCGCGGGATCGGCGCGCTTGGGCTTGGTCGCGGCAGGGACCGCCGGTACCACCGACAGGGCGGCGGGCTCGCGGCGAGTGCCCACGTCGAGAACTACCTGCGTGACAGCGCCGGCCGCCAATGAATTTACCAGTTCATGGATGCGAGGCAGGGAATTTTGATTCAGCCATTCGATGACGTAGCGGTTCGGCGCCAACAAGTGTAGCGCGCTGTCGCGCTCCAGCGCCTGCAGC
>JAFEGC010000335.1 GCA_018240265.1 Pseudomonadota bacterium
TTCCAGCCGGCGCATGATCAACGGCAGCGCGGCTTCAGAGGAGGAGGTGCCGAGTACGATCAGCATTTCATCGCGTATATAACGCACCAGCTTCAGGATGCGAAAGCCGTGAAGCCGCGCCACCGCGCCCAGCACCAGCAGGACGAAGATGAGGCAGGTGAGGTAAAAGCTCCCCATCAATCGGCCCAGGCTCGCCAGCGACCCCAGACCGTACTGCCCGGTGGTGAACGCCATCGCTCCGAAGGCGCCCAGTGGCGCGAGCCGCATGATCAGCCCCGTGAGCGCGAAAAAAACCCGCGAGACCGAGTCCAGCAAATCGCGCACCTTGGCGGCGCGGGCACCGAGTGCGTGCAAGGCGAAGCCGAAGAACAGCGCGAAGGTGAGGATTTGCAGAACGTCACCGCGCGCGAAGGCATCGATTACCGAGGTGGGGATCAACGCCAGCAGAAATTCTGGCATGGATTGCATCTTGCCGGGGCCCGCGTACGCCGCCACCGCCGCGGCATCCAGCGTTTGCGGGTCCACGTTCATGCCCGCGCCCGGCTGGAACAAGTTGACGACGACCAGCCCCACGATCAGCGCCAGCGTGCTCAGCACCTCGAAGTACAGCAGCGCCAGCCCGCCGGTGCGGCCGATCTGCTTCATGCTCTCGACGCCGACGATGCCGCCGACCACGGTGCAGAAAATGATCGGGCCGATGACCATTTTCACCAACTTGATGAACAGGTCACCCAGGGGTTTGAAGGCCACGGCCGAAGCCGGCGAGAAATGCCCCAGGAGACTGGCGCAGACGATGGCGAGAATGACCTGGAAATACAGGGAGCGCAGCAGCTTCACGGTGCCGGCAAGACTAGCATGCCGGGCGAGCGCTCCTGCGGGCTTGCGCGTCGGCCGATGCTCCGGTTCAGTAGCCGCCGCTCGCGCCGCCGCCGCCGAACCGGCCGCCCTCACCCTGTACGGCGGGCTGCGTTCCCGGCACGGCCACGGATGCCCTGCCGGCGGGTGAGGACATGGCAGCGCTAGTCGCCTCCACCACATTGAACACCTCCTCCCGATCGGCGAGCGGGCGCGAGGTGATGCCCGAACGCGGTGTGCGCAGGTAGCGTTCGAGCGTGTAGCTCGCAAGCAGCAGCAGCCCGCCCCAGATAATCAGGCGGGCGTACAGCGGCATGCCGGTGAGATAACGCAGCTCGTATGCGAGGCATATGCAGCATCCCATGGCGGCGAACAGCGGCGCATGGGTACGGCGGCGCCACGCCGCCAGCACGGCCGCGGCCGCAAATCCGGTCAATCCGATGACAGCTGGCCATGAAGGTTGAACGTCCTGCTGCCAGCCCCGCCAGGTGAACGAACGCGACACCAGGTACAGGTAGGCTGCCACCGGCATGCTGACCACCAGCCAATCCAGCATGCGATCGTGACTGGGGCGCTGCCAGATGCGGTTGCCCAACGCCAGGGCCAGGACCGCGACACCACAGCAAAACCAGCCCGACCAGAGGTCGGCTCTGTGCACGACCGCCGCGTCGTAAGAACCTCGGCGCAACAAGGCGGACAGCGCGTAAGAAGCCAGCAGGGTCGCCACGGTTGTGAACAGCGGATTGAGCATGCGCAATCCGGCCAGCAGCCAGGCGGCGGCGATCACCCACGCGAGAGTGACTTCATCGCTCCACACGGTAAAGACATGCCCCGCATCGAGTAGACCCAGCGCCAGCAGGGTCAGGCCCACGATGAACAATATCTCCTCCATGCCCGAAGCAAACCAGCGATTCCGGCGCATCAGGATTTCAGCGGCCACGCATAGGGCGAGACCGGCGGGGATCAACGTGTGCCGAGCGAACATCACGAAAAACAGGCCGCAGACGGCGGCAGCGGCGATCAGACCCAGCACAAACAGACCACAACGGGTGAGAAAGCCCACCGTGCGCCAATCGCCGGCACCGCTAACCACCGCTTGCGCCTGACGATATTCGGGATAGCGTGCCGCGAGCTTCAACCATCGTTCCTGTGCCGCCGTGGGCCGCGCCCGCATCATGGTGTCGATTCCCTCAAGCGCTGGTGCAGGCTGCGCAGCAGCACCACCGCACCGATGACGGCCAGCAGCACCACCAGCGCGATGGAGAACGGATCACGCATCAGCCGTCCGCACACCATGCACAGGCCGATCGCGCCGTACACCACGCCATACACGGCGAACCATTCGCTGCGGCGCTGCAGGCTCAGGCGGATGGTCCACACGGACAACGCCGCGGTCAGCAACGCGCCGAGCGGCAGCGTGCGATCGCTGCCGCACCAGATGAGTCCGGCCCAGAAACCGAAGTTGATGGCGTAGTGGTCGAACACCTCGTTGAACTGCGGACGCCGCAGCAAATGCTGGTTGAGGACGCGCCCTATCAAGGCGCACAATGCCGCCAGCAATGACCTTGCGCCATATTGCCCGGCGCCGTAGCCCGAGCTGAACAGGTCGTCCAGATGTCGCGAAGCGCCGAGCCACCCGGCCAGGGCCGCCAACGCCAGGGACAGCAGCAGGCGCGAGTCGAACGCGTAAGCACAAAAGGCATGAAACACGGCGAGCAGCAGCAGATGCAGCGCCCAGCGATCGCCCAGCCAGTGCAACTGCACTTCGAGGAAGGCCACGTCCGCGCTCACCAGCATGCCGCCCAGCAGCAGCACATAGTCGCCGACGATGGAACGCGGCTGCCGCCGCCATTGTTTGCGCGCGGCGTAGACATAACAGCATGCGGCCGCCAGGCCGACGGCGGCGGCGATGGCAAGAGGTCCGATGCGCTGGAAATTATCTTTCAGCAGCAGCCCGATGCCGGTGATGATCAGCAGTACCGCAGCGTAACCGAGAATGCGCAGCTCGTAATACAGCGAGAAGGTAGCACCGCTTTCCAGCGCACCCAGGCGCGTCGCGCTCTGCTCGTCGAGCATGCTCGCCGCGCGCAGCTGCTCGACTTCGGGTTCCAGGGAATGCATGCGCGGGCAGAGTAAACGCCTGGTGCGGCGAATACCAACGAAAGGCGCACAAAGAAAACCCCGGGAGGACCCGGGGTGTTTAGTGGAACAGGTGTCGGATCACATTGCCCGCCACGTCCGGCACTGGAAGATGCGCCTGCTAAAAAGCCTTAGGAACGCTCAACCTATTCATTACCAAGCCGTTGCGTCCCTTCCACATTTGTATCGGCAACGCAACTCAGTAGGCGAGATCAGGTTAACCAGAAAGTGCAA
>JAFEGC010000336.1 GCA_018240265.1 Pseudomonadota bacterium
CCGCCATGCGCACCGCCTCGGCGTTGAGCACGGGCAGCACACCGGGATAGCCGAGGTCCAGCAGATTCGCCTGCGAATTGGGCGCCGCGCCGTAGGCGGTGGCCGAGCCCGAGAAAATCTTCGAGCGCGTCGCCAGCTGCGCATGGATCTCCAGGCCGATGACGAGTTCCCATTCCATCGTCACCCCCTCAAGCGTAGGCCGGCGGCCGGCGCCGGTGCCAGTCGGTGACCTGCTGAAAGCCGTGCGCCGCCTGCAACAGCCGCCCTTCCGCGAAATGCGGGCCCACCAGTTGCAGACCCACCGGCAGATCGTCCACGAACCCGCAGGGCACGGAAATCGCAGGCAATCCCGCCAGGTTCGCGCCGATGGTGTAGATGTCGTTCAAGTACATGGTGATGGGATCGTCCACCTTGGCACCGATGGCGAACGCCGGCGTGGGCGTGGTCGGACCTACCAGCACGTCCACGGATTGGAAGGCGCGGCGAAACTCATCGGTGATGAGCTGGCGCACCTGCTGCGCCTTCAGATAGTAGGCATCGTAGTAACCGGCGGAGAGCACGTAGGTGCCGGTCATGATGCGCCGCTTGACCTCGGTGCCGAAGCCCTCGCCGCGCGAACGCTCGTACAGGTCGAGGAGGTCCTTTGGGTTGTCGCAGCGGTGGCCGAAACGCACGCCGTCATAGCGCGACAGGTTGGAGGAACACTCGGCCGGCGCGACCACGTAGTACGTGGGCACGGACAGCGGCAGGTGCGGCAGGCTCACCTCGCGCGTGGTGGCGCCGAGCTTGCGCAGCTCATCGATGCCGGCCTGAACCAGCGCGGCATTGCGCGGCTCCAGCCCGTCGAAAAACTCCCGCAGCAGGCCGATGGTCAGACCCTTGAGCGGCGCCGCCAGGCCCGCGGCATAGTCGGGCACCGGTGCATCCACGCTGGTGGAATCGCGCTCATCGAACCCCGCCATGACGCCGAGCACCTGCGCGACATCGGCCGCCGAATGCGCGAACACCCCGGCCTGATCCAGGCTGGAGGCGAAGGCGATCATGCCGTAACGCGATACCCGGCCGTAGGTGGGCTTGAAGCCGGTGACGCCGCACAGGGCCGCCGGTTGGCGGATGGAACCGCCGGTATCGGTACCCGTGGCGTATACGCACAGGCCCGCGGCCACCGCGGCGGCCGAGCCGCCGGAGGATCCGCCCGGTACCCTGGTGAGGTCCCACGGATTTTTCACCGGACCGTAGAAGCTGGTCTCGTTGGATGACCCCATGGCGAATTCGTCCATGTTCGACTTGCCCAGCATGATCGCGCCGGCGGCTTTCAGCCTGCTCACCACGGTGGCATCGTAGGGCGAGACGAAGTTGTCCAACATGCGCGAACCGCAGCTGGTCTTCACCCCTTCCGTGCAGAAAATGTCTTTATGAATGAGCGGGATGCCCAGCAGCGGACCCTTTTCTCCGGCGGCCCGGCGCCGGTCCGCAGCGCGCGCCTGGGCACGGGCCTGATCCGCGGTCAACGTGATCAGCGCGTTCAGCTCCGGCCCGACGCGTGCCAGGCGCTCTAGGAAATGCTCGGTGAGCTCGGCGCTAGAGACCTTGCCGCCATCGAGCAACTGCCTGAGTTCGGCCAGGGTCTGGGTGTGCAGGGTCATACGGGAACGGCTGGCAGTTTATTCGATGACCCGCGGCACCACGTACAGCGCGGCCTGCACCTGCGGGGCATTGCGCTGATAGCGCTCGTGCTGGTCGGTCTCGGTGATCGCATCCTCGCGCAGGCGCTGCACCTGGCCGACCAGCGGGTGCGCCATGGGCGCCACGCCCTGCGTGTCCACCTTGCCCAACTCGGCGACGAAGTCGACGATCGAGGACAGGCTGCTGACGTAGCGCTCGCTTTCCGCAGCAGTGATTTGCAGCCGGGCGAGATGCGCGATCTTGTCGAGGTCTTGGCGGGTGAGGCTCATGCGATCAAACCAACGTCGAAGGACGAAAATGATACACGTTGCCTTGTGGAATGTCGCATCGGTTGCTACATTAGCCCAACTTTTTTACCGCCAAAAAAACCCGTATGTTCAAGCGCCTTAGAGGTTATTTCTCCAATGACCTCTCAATCGACCTCGGTACCGCGAACACGCTGATCTACGTGCGCGAGCGCGGCATCGTGCTGAACGAGCCCTCGGTGGTGGCCGTGCAGGACGAACCCACCCGGGGCGGCAAGATCATCGTGGCGGTGGGCGTGGACGCCAAGAACATGATCGGCCGCACCCCGGGCCACATCACCGCGGTCCGGCCGATGAAGGACGGCGTCATTGCCGACTTCACCTATACCGAGAAAATGCTGCAGTACTTCATCAAGAAGGTGCACGGCAACCGCTTTCTCTCCCCCAGCCCGCGGGTGTTGGTGTGCGTGCCCTTCGGCTCCACCCAGGTGGAGCGCCGCGCCATCAAGGAATCCGCCGAGGGCGCCGGTGCACGGAGCGTGGACATCGTGCCCGAGCCCATGGCGGCCGCTGTGGGCGCGGGGCTCCCGGTGCAGGAGGCGCGCGGCTCCATGGTGCTGGACGTGGGCGGTGGCACCTCGGAGGTCGCGGTCATCTCCCTGAACGGCATCGTGTACGCGGCCAGCGTGCGCATCGGCGGCGACAAGTTCGACGAAGCCATCACCAACTACGTGCGCCGCAACTACGGCATTCTCATCGGCGAATCCACCGCCGAGCGCATCAAGCTGGAAATCGGCTCGGCCTATCCCGGCCAGCAGGTGCGCGAGATTTCAGTCAAGGGACGCAATCTTTCCGAGGGCGTGCCGCGCAGCTTCACCCTGAATTCGAATGAGATCCTGGAGGCGCTGCAGGAGCCGCTGCAGGGCATCGTCGGCGCTGTCAAGCAGGCGCTGGAGCAGACTCCGCCGGAACTGGGCGCGGACGTGGCCGAGCGCGGCATCGTGCTCACCGGCGGCGGCGCTCTGCTGCGCGACATCGACAAACTTCTGATGGAGGAAACCGGCCTGCCGGTGGTGGTGGCGGATGATCCGCTGACCTGCGTAGCCCGCGGCGGCGGGCGCATTCTCGAGCTCACGGAAGAACACGGCCCGGGCATCTTCGGACTGGAGTGATGCCTCCGAACACGGGAGCCTGTGCACGTGGCCCTGTTTCGTAGCCCGGACACCTCGGGGCGTGTCACGGCGCTGCTGCTGCGTACCGTGCTCTACAGCCTGATCGCGCTTGGCCT
>JAFEGC010000337.1 GCA_018240265.1 Pseudomonadota bacterium
GGTCCACAGGTCGACGCGATAAGGGATGCCGGGAAGCCGGATATCGATGGTTTGATCGGTGGCGTTGTCCTGGTCATTGAGCAGGTAGAGGATGTCCACGTCAGTCGCCGTGCGGCGAAGCAAGAGTACGCGGTCGTTGGCCGAGAAACGCACCAAGGAGTCGATGCCCAGTTCAGCCAGTGCCTTTGGCACGTCACCTTGGCGTGAAACCCTGCGAGTCGTCGGTAGCGCCAGCAGCGTTGCCATGGCATCGCGCACTTTGCCATCGGCCAAGACGGCTTCCCGCCATCCCCGTGCTTGTGCCGGCGTATCGCCCACGACGACGACGGGCAGGCCGGAGCGGCCGAGCGCCAGCAACTTCTCGGCCACCGACGAATCGACCGCCGGCACCGCGTTGAGTACGAGCGCGCGATACGCCGGGCCATCAGGCACCAGACGGCCACTCGCAAAGCGCATCTGGGGCAGGTTGAACAGTTCCACTGCCGGATATTGAAACGTGTAGCCGGCATGCAGAAGCGACTGACTCCGAAGCGGAATACCGATGACCGCGAGATCGACTTGCGATCGGCCCTGACGGAGCAGGTGCTGCAGGCGTCCGATGCAGGCGGTAACCGCCGGCGCCATTTTCCACATCGGGTCCCGCGGTCCCCAGTCATTGCCGATCGCGCGGCCGAAGGCGGAAAAGCCAGGCCATCGGGCGCCCGGTGCTGTCGCATGACTGAAGCCGTGCAGCACCACCTGGTTGACACCACCGGCCATGTCGCGTTGGAGCATGTAGAGCAGGTCGCGCCAGCAGGCGACATGCGCGCTGCCCTGCACGAATGTTCCGGCTTCATCCGACAGGATCGAGCGCCTGCCGATGTCGCGGCCGGCCGCCATGGCGCGCCAGCCATGGATGTCATTGCTGTTGTCGCCCTCGGGGATGTCGGCGAAGGCGGCGGCATATCCGGCATTGATCTCGCTGCCGATCGCCTGAACGCGGAATCTCATGCCGAGCCTGGAAGCCCAGGCCGTCAGTCCCTTGAGGCGATTGTCGACGTACATTTCCGACAGTACTGAATCGAAATCGTGCCGAACGCGCTTCGCATCGATCCCTTTCAGCGCAAACAACTGCGGTCTGCCGCCACCCAGAATCATCTCCGACATAGTCGGTTGGCGAGAGACCAGCAATGCGAAATACGGTTCGAGTCGATAATTGCGACGCCTTGCAAACTCGGCACGCGCATCGACAGTCCAGGGACAGGCGGCGGATAATTCGAGTGAGTCTTCGAAGAACGCGCCGCCGGTCTTGCGCATGAGTTGCCGGATGCGCTCAGGCAAGAGATGAGATTCCCAATAACCAGTCAGTGCCGCGACTGCGGCCGATCCGTAGATGTCCAATACGTAGGGAACCGGATCGGCCAACATCGAGGCCGTTTTGTTCATGTTGAACATGTTTTGGATCTGTCCGGTGCCGCGCATCCAGAAGCTGAAGATCCCCCATTCGCCCTCGGAGGGCGCCTTCCATTCGAGCCGACCGGTTTGCACCGATTCGGTCAGGTCGATCAGGCTGGCAGGATCGAAGACGGGAACAGGCGTGCTTCGGTCGATCACCCGCAGCGCCTGCACCGCAAGCAGCAATGGCGTGACCGGCGGATGCTCGTTCTGGATCGGCAGGACGCCTGAGGGGCGCTTCTGCACGGGAGGTGGTACCAAGCCGCGGAATGTCTGACCGCCGAACACTGTGGTCAACCCATATACCAGCTCCTTCGAGGCGGCGTCGTCGTCAGGACGCACGCCGGGAATGCCGGTGGGCCAATGCGGCCCCAAGGTCAGCGAGGGCATTACGCCACGGGCGACCGCGCCTTCCAACGCGGCCTCGATTGCCGCGATCCAGGCAGGACTGCCCCAGCCTTGAGTTCGTGGATCGATCGCTTCGGTCACGCTGTCGCGCACGTCGGCGATCTCGAAACCGCCAAATCCTGCCTGAGCAATGATTGCGGCTTCTTCGCTGATGGACTTGGGGAGCACCGCACCGCCCGGCCACCACCAGCGGATCTGCGGTCTGGAAGCACGGGGCGGGTCGCGAAGGGCTTGTACCAGCGGATGCAATAGTGACGCTGAAGCGGCAAGTGCGCCTGGGCAATCCGCAAACCAAGCAGTCGCTGCGCTTGCGGTCAGAGCGGTGAGAAATTCGCGCCGGTCGTAGTGCATCAGTCCGCCTCTCGAGAGTCCAGTTCCTCAGCCCATTCGACCTGCGGCAGGTCGCTGAGCTGTCCCGGCCGTTCGCGATCGGCGGCCCGAAAACTTTACTTGCCCAATTGCCGCCAACGGCCGTCACCGTTCGGTTCGACCCGTACGCCGATGGGCCAGCGGGTGCTCGAGCGCACGATCAACTGCCCTTCGATGCGTCGGGTGGAAGGATTGTAGGCGCGGCCTTCGATCTGGGCGAGGATGGTGGTGACGGCTGCGTCGATCATCGTCCCCAGCGGCTGCGCATAGGTGGTCAGCGAAAAAGCCGGCCAGTGGGCAATGGGCGTGTTGTCGAAGCCGGCGACGGACAGATTGCGGCCCGGTTCAAACCCCATCTCCCGCGCGGTCTGAAGTGCCGCGAACGCCATGTGGTCGTTGACGCAGAACAGCGCGTCCGGGGGGTTCGGCGCCGACAACAGCGCCCGGGTTGCCCGGGCTGCGCCCTGGAATGTGTATTCGCCGTTCTCTACACGCAGATCCGCCCCCGGACAGGCGGTGATTGCCTCGGCAAAGGCTGCGCAACGCTCGATGCTGCTGGAACTTTCGGTCAGGCCCGTGACCAATCCCAAGCGCCGATGGCCCGCCGCCAGTAAAAAGTTCGCGACGAGCTGCGCGCCGGCTACATTGTCCGTGCACACACCGGGCGTGCGCCCCTCCGGATCGACGTTGTTGAACATCACCACCGGTACGCGCGCATTCTGGCACTCGTTGGCGACATGGGCGGCCATGCTGCTGGAAGCGAGGATGATGCCGTCGAGCCGAAATCCCAGCAGCTCATCTAGCATGGGTTCGAGATCGGTCTCTCCCCGGGTGATGAACAGCACCAGTCGGTAGCCGGCGATGGCCAGGCGTTCGTGCAGTTTTTCGACCACTTCCGGATAAAACTGGTTATCGAGATGCGTGATCGCAAGGCCGATCAGCTTCGACTGATTCGTCGTCAGGGAGCGCGCGATGATGTTCGGCCGGTATTTCAA
>JAFEGC010000338.1 GCA_018240265.1 Pseudomonadota bacterium
TGATTGTGAAACGTGAGGAAGAAGAGCGTAAGTCGCCCGGCGGGATTCTGATCCCGGACACCGCCACCGAGAAGCCGATCTTCGGCAAGGTGGTCGCGGTCGGCAAGGGTAAAATTCTCGAGGACGGCACCGTGCGCCCGCTCGATGTGAAGGTTGGCGACAAGATTCTCTTCGGCAAGTACAGCGGCACCGAAGTGAAGATGGATGGCGACGAACTGGTCGTCATGCGCGAAGAAGATGTCATGGCGGTGATCGAGAGCAAGTAACGCTCCCGCCTCCATCAACCCCAATTCATAGATTTCGAGGAATTCACATGGCAGCAAAAGACGTACGTTTCAGCGACGACGCCCGTTCCCGCATGTTCAAGGGTGTCAACATCCTGGCCAACGCGGTCAAGGTCACCCTGGGTCCCAAGGGCCGCAACGCGGTTCTGGACAAGAGCTTCGGCGCCCCCACCGTCACCAAGGACGGCGTGTCGGTCGCGAAGGAAATCGAGCTGAAGGACAAGTTCGAGAACATGGGCGCGCAGATGGTGAAGGAAGTCGCTTCCAACACCTCCGACGAGGCGGGCGACGGCACCACCACCGCCACCGTGCTGGCCCAGGCCATCATCCGCGAGGGCTTGAAGGCCGTCGCCGCCGGCGTCAATCCGATGGACCTGAAGCGCGGCATCGACAAGGCCGTTGCGGCGGCCACCGATGAGCTGAAGAAGCTCTCCAAGCCCTGCAAGGACCAGAAGGCCATTGCGCAGGTCGGCACGATCTCCGCCAACTCCGACGAGAGCATCGGCAAGACCATCGCGGATGCGATGGAGAAGGTCGGCAAGGAAGGCGTGATCACCGTCGAGGAAGGCCAGAGCCTGCAGAACGAACTCGAAGTGGTCGAGGGCATGCAGTTCGACCGCGGCTATCTGTCGCCGTACTTCATCAACAATCAGCAGAGCCAGAGCGCCGAGCTCGACAAGCCGCTGATCCTGTTGGTGGACAAGAAGATTTCCAACATCCGCGAGCTGCTGCCGCTGCTGGAGAGCATCGCCAAGAGCGGCCGCCAGCTGCTGATCGTGGCCGAGGACGTGGAAGGCGAGGCGCTGGCTACGTTGGTGGTGAACACCATCCGCGGCATCGTCAAGGTGGCCGCCGTCAAGGCGCCTGGCTTCGGCGATCGCCGCAAGGCCATGCTGCAGGACATCGCCATTCTCACCGGCGGCACGGTCATTTCCGATGAAGTCGGCCTGACGCTGGAGAAGGCCACGGTCAACGACCTGGGCGAAGCCAAGAAGATCCTGGTGGAGAAAGAGAACACCACCATCATCGACGGCGCCGGCAAGGCCTCCGACATCAAGGCGCGGGTGGAGAGCATCCGCGCGCAGATCGAGGAAGCGACCTCTGACTACGACAAGGAAAAGCTGCAGGAGCGCGTCGCCAAGCTCTCCGGCGGTGTGGCCGTGATCAAGGTCGGTGCCGCCACCGAGGTCGAGATGAAGGAGAAGAAGGCTCGCGTCGAGGACGCGCTGCATGCCACCCGCGCGGCCGTCGAGGAAGGCGTGGTACCGGGCGGCGGCGTGGCGCTGGTGCGCGCGCTCAAGGCCATCGAGAAGCTGACCGGGTCGAACGAGGACCAGTCCCACGGCATCAAGATCCTGTCCCGGTCCATTGAGGAGCCGCTGCGTCAGATCGTTGCCAATGCCGGTGAAGATGCGGCCGTGGTGTTGAACCGCGTCCGTGACGGCAAGGGTACGTTCGGCTACAACGCCGCCAGCGGCGAGTACGGCGACATGATCGAGATGGGCATCCTGGATCCGACCAAGGTGACGCGTCTGGCCCTGCAGAACGCGGCTTCCGTGGCGGGCCTGCTGCTCACCACCGAGGTGATGATCGCCGAGGCTCCGAAGGAAGAGGAGCACTCACATGGCGCCCCGGGCGGCATGGGCGGCATGGGTGGCATGGGCGGGATGGACATGTAAGTCCATGGCGCGGACCTCCCGGTTCGCGCATCCAGCCTTGCATCAAGAAGAGCGGACCATGAGGTCCGCTCTTTTGTTTTGGGTTGCGCCCAACTCATAGGGCATTCCAGGGAACGACACGCACACCACTGCGAAGGAAAGGTTCGCTGCCGCCATAAACCAATTGCTTGTCGATGGTCTCGATCGAGCCCTTGCCGGTCAGCAGTTTCTCCAGCGCATGCATGGCCTCAAAGGAGTCGCTGGCGATCGTTTCGCCGGACTTGGCTTCCGTCATCAGGATTCGATCAGCTCCGGGTTCGATGAAATCCACTTCGATCCCGCGCGATTCCCTGAAATGAAACAGTTGAGGAGCTTCACCCAGATTAATCTTCTGCTTGTAGAGTTCCGAGAATACCCAGGATTCAAACACCGCTCCCCGTAACGGATGGTGCCGCAATTGCGCGGGCTCCCTGATGCCGAGCAGATAGCATACGAGGCCAGTGTCGAAGAAATGCAGCTTTGGCGCTTTTACGATTTGCTTTTTGAGATTGCGATGCCAAGCCGGCAGCCGACAGCACAGAAAGCTCGACTCCAGTACCGACAACCATGCGTTGGCCGTGTTGTGCGAAACGCCGGCATCGGCTCCGATTCCGGACAACGACAGCTCCTGTGATGTGTGCGCTGCGCACAGCCGCAGAAATGCGGTGAAGCGGGCAAGATCGCCGACATTGAGGATTTGCCGTACGTCACGCTGCACGTAGGTCGCGACATAGTCGGCCAGCCACTGTTGCGCCGGAATGCCACGATCGTAGATGCGCGGGTAGCACCCGGTCCACAGCAGATCGAACAAATCCTTGGGCGCATTCGAAAAGCCGGCCAGCTCGGTTCGGCTGAAGGGCAGGAGATGAAGGATTCCCGCGCGGCCTGCCAGTGATTGCGATACGGACTGCGAAATCGCGAGATTCTGCGACCCCGTCAGAATGAATCGTCCGGGTGTCGGATCCCGGTCCACTTCATCCTGCAAATAACTCAGCAGGTCAGGCACGTGCTGGACTTCGTCGATGATTGCCCCATCGCGATAGTGGGAAATGAAGCCGCGAGGGTCTGTGCGCGCAAAGTCCCGCGTATCCAGCGGCTCGAGAGTCACGTACACCTTGTTCGGGAAGGCCGCTCTCGTGAGCGTTGTTTTTCCCGATTGACGTGGGCCATCCAGTAGTACCACCGGGTAGTACTCTGCTTTCTTAGTC
>JAFEGC010000339.1 GCA_018240265.1 Pseudomonadota bacterium
AGAAGACCACCTCGGCGGCCGCCTTCGGGCACGTGGAGTACAACTTCACCGACGCCTTCAAGGTCACCGCCGGCCTGCGTTACACGGACGAGAAGCGCAAGTGGTCGGGTTGCACCTACGATGCCGGCGATTTGCCCACCGGCGGTTCGCTGTCGCGGTTCCTGAACGCCAACTTCGGCGCCACGCTGGGCGCGGGCTCCTGCGGCACCATCGATGACGATCCCGCTTCACCCGATTACGTCTTCGCATTGATCGGCGGCCCGAACGTCAACAACGCCTTTCATCCGTACACCCAGACCATCCGCGCCAAGAAGTGGATGTACAAGTTCGGTCTGGATTACAAGATCACACCCGACGTGCTGGCCTACTTCAGCTATGGACGCGGCTTCAAGTCAGGCGGTTTCAACGGCGCCAATTCGAATACCACCCAGCAGTTGAAAGCCTACAAACCCGAACAACTGGACTCGTTCGAACTGGGTCTGAAGTCCAGTCTCATCGACCACAGGCTGCAATTGAACCTTGCCGCGTTCCACTACAACTACAAGGACAAGCAGGAGCAGGATCTGGCGGTGACCTTCGTCGGCAACATCAGCGGTTTGACCAATGTGCCGAAGTCGCGCATCGACGGTGCGGAGATGGATCTGCAATGGGTGGCCGCCAGGGGGTTGCTGTTCGACGTAGGCGCCGCCTGGCTCAATACCCGTGTCACCCAGTGGGATGCAGTGTCGAATTCCAGTGTCTGGCCCAACGTGGTGCGTTTTGATGCTTCCGGCACTGCCTTGGCGGAGTCGCCGATCTGGCAGCTCAACGGCGGTGTCGACTACACGCGCGACCTTGGGAGCAATCTGAAGCTGCGTCTGGGCTTCGACACCAACTTCAAGGGTCGTGCGGCGGGCGGCGCGGGCCGCGTGGAGAATGCCACCGATGCCTACACCGTGGCGAATGCGCGCATCGGCATCAGCAATGCAAGCGATACATGGAACGTGATGCTGTGGAGCCGCAACCTATTCGACCGCTACTATTTCCCCGCAGCCTACCTGGGCGGCAACGGTCAGTACGTGCGCAGCGTCGGCATGCCGCGCACCGTGGGCATCACCGGCGAGTACAAGTTCTAGCATTAGGAGCATCCCATGCGGCACGCCAGCATGTTCGTTTCATGGTGCTGCGTGCCGCTGTTCGCGGCCGCGCCGGTTGCCAATGCGCTGGCGGCACCTGCCGCCGAACCGGCGGCGCAGCCAGCGGACATCGTGCTGCTGCACGGCGCAGTTTACACCCAGGATGAGAAGGCGCTCTGGGTCGAAGCCGTGGCGGTGCGCGATGGCCGCTACGTTGCGGTCGGCAGCGATGCCGACATGCGCGCGCTCGCAGGTCCCAGCACGCGAGTGATCGACCTGCACGGACGCATGCTCATGCCCGGGCTGATCGATGCCCACGTGCACGCGGTGGAGGGCGGCGCGGAGCTGCTGTTCAACTGCAACTTCGCACCTTCGTTCGGCGCCGAACAGATCAAGACCACGCTTGCGCAATGCCATCGCAAGGCCAAGCCCGGCGTATGGATGCGCGGTGGCTCCTGGGACAGCGATTTCTTCGCGCATCAGAACATCCCCTCGCCACGGCGCTGGCTGGACGCCATCGTCGGCGACCGGCCGGTGACGCTGAAGGACGATGCCCATCACAATACCTGGGCCAATTCCGCCGCGCTGCGCGCAGCGGGTATCGGACCTGATACGCCTGACCCGCCAGGCGGGAAGTTTCTGCGCGAGGCGGACGGCAAGCAGCCCAACGGCATCGTGCTCGAAGCGGCGGCTGACAAACTGGGTGGCGCGGCGCCGGCCCATACCCCCGAGGAACTGTGGCGCGCGGTGTTGCATTCACAGGAACTGGCGCATGGCTTCGGCATCATCGGCATCAAGGAAGCCGATTCGGTGGAGCCGACCATCGCCAGCTATCATGAAGTCGAGCAGGCCGGAAAGCTGGCGCTGTACGTCAAGCATTGCATCTCCACCTTCCAGCAGCAGAAGACGCCGGACTCACACCTGGATTTCCAGGTATTCGAGCGCATCCGCTCGGCTTACCGCGGGCAACTGATGCAGGCCGATTGCGTCAAATTCTACCTGGATGGAGTACCGACGCCGGCGCGCACGGCTTCCATGCTCGACCCGTATCTGCCCGATGAAAAGGGCTCGGTCACGCATGGGCTGCTGCACGTGAATCCGGCCGTCCTGGATGCGGACCTGGTCGAGCTGGACCAGCGCGGTTTCACGGTGAAAATGCACGCGGCGGGCGATGGAGCAGTGCGCGAGGGTTTGGATGCCATCGCCGCGGCGCGCAAGGTCCATCCGCGCAGCGATCTGCGGCACGAAATAGCTCATGCCAGCTTCATCTCGCCGCAGGACATTCCGCGCTTTGGCGCGCTGAACGCGGTCGCTGATGAATCGCCCGCGATCTGGTATCCCTCGCCGGTGTTCGAGGCTGTGGCCGCAGCAGTGGGTAAGGAACGCGCCCGGCGTTTCTGGCCGATGCGCGCGCTGATCGATGCTCACGCGCCGATGTCGGCCGGCTCCGACTGGCCGGCGGTGGCGGCATCGATGAATCCCTGGGGCGCCATCGAGGCCATGGTGACGCGCGCCGACCCGTTTACCAACGGCAGCGAGAGGCTTTGGCCCGAGCAAGGAATCACGCTAGCGGAGGCGCTGCGCATCTATACCCTGGGCGGCGCTGCGGCGCTGCGACGAGAAGCCGAGACAGGTTCCGTCGAGGTCGGCAAGTCCGCCGACTTCATCGTGCTGGACCGCAACTTGTTCAAGGTGCCGGTCACGGCCGTCAGCGACGTGCGCGTGGAAATGACCTACTTCCAGGGCCGCGAAGTTTATCGGCGGCACGAAAAAGCCGACCACTCGCGGAAGTAGTGCGCCAGCTTGCCGCTCGCCAGTTAGCGGCCGGCGGGTTGAATCGAAAGACGCATACCGAAGGCCCGAAGAACTTTCGAGAGCGTTTCCAGCTCAGGATTTCCTTCCGCCGATAGCGATCGATATAGCGCCTCACGTGCTATGCCGGTCTTGCGAGCCACATCCGACATTCCTCTGGCGCGGGCAACATCTCCGAGCGCCGCAGCCAGCGCGCGTGGATCCTGCTCCGCCGCAGCCGCCTCAAGGTAGGCTGCAATATCAGTCT
>JAFEGC010000033.1 GCA_018240265.1 Pseudomonadota bacterium
GCCATGCGCGCATCGGCGAGATCAAGCAGGCGACCCTGGAGGCGCTGAGCTCGGGCGAGAAGCCGCAGTTCACGCCCGAGCAGGTCGGCGGCGAGTTTTTCAGTCTCGAGTACCGGCTGGTGCGCGACCGCATTCTGGATGGTCATCCGCGCATCGACGGCCGCGACACCAAGACGGTGCGGCCGATCAGCATCCGCACTGGCGTGCTGGCGCGCACCCACGGTTCGGCGCTGTTTACGCGCGGCGAAACCCAGGCGATGGTGGTGACCACGCTGGGCACCGGGCGCGATGCGCAGATCATCGACGGCTTGACCGGCGAGCGCAAAGAGCCGTTCATGCTGCATTATAACTTCCCGCCGTTCAGCGTCGGCGAGACCGGCATGGTCGGCTCTCCCAAGCGCCGTGAAATCGGCCATGGGAACCTCGCCAAGCGTGGCGTCAAGGCGGTGATGCCGGGGTTGGAAAAGTTTCCCTACGTCATCCGTGTCGTGTCGGAAATCTTCGAGTCCAACGGCTCCAGTTCCATGGCCTCGGTGTGCGGCACGAGCCTGTCGCTGATGGATGCCGGCGTGCCCATCGAGGCGCCGGTTGCGGGCGTGGCCATGGGCCTGGTCAAGGAGGGCGATCGCTACGCCGTGCTCACCGATATCCTGGGCGATGAGGATCACCTGGGCGACATGGACTTCAAGGTCGCGGGCACGAGAGAAGGCGTCACCGCGCTGCAGATGGACATCAAGATCACCAGCATAACTCGCGAGATCATGCAGGTGGCGCTCGACCAGGCGCGCGAGGGCCGCCTGCACATCCTGGGCGAGATGAACAAGGTGCTGGCCAAGCCGCGCGAGAGCATGTCGGAGTGGGCGCCCACCATCATCACGCTCAAGATCGATCCGGAGAAGATCCGCGATGTCATCGGCAAGGGCGGCGCGGTCATCCGGCAGATCACCGAGGAGACCGGCACTTCCATCGACATCGAGAACGACGGCACGGTGAAAATCGCCTCGGTGCAGGGACCGGCGGGGCGCGAGGCGCAGCGGCGCATCGAGCTGATCACCGCCGAGGTCGAGGTGGGCCGCGTCTACGAGGGCCGTGTCGCGCGGCTCATGGATTTCGGCGCCTTCGTCACCATCCTGCCGGGCCGCGACGGCCTGGTGCACATTTCGCAGATCTCCGAGGAGCGGGTCGAGCGCGTCGGCGACAAGCTCAAGGAAGGCGACGTGGTGCGCGTCAAGGTGCTGGAAGTGGACCGCCAGGGCCGGGTGCGGCTGTCCATGCGCAACGTCGACGCCGCCTGACGGGCCCGCACGTCTCGCGGCGGCACCGCCGCCGCGTTGTTCACTGCGGCGAAGGCAGGTGCTGCGAGCAGAAATTGCGCATGCCCTGTTCCAGATGCACGGCCAGCTGCTCCCGCGAGGCATCGCCATAGGTGCGGATGACGTTAGCCAGAAATTCCTGGCTCAGCGCCGGCGCGCCCTGCTGTTCCTCGTCCGAGATGACCTGCAGCAGGATGCTGCGGGTGATGTCGCGGTTGCTCTTCTTGTCGATGACCAGAAAATCGGTGCGGTCGATGACCAGGCGTTTGATCTCGGCCAGGGTGATGTAACGGCTTTCAAACGTGTCGTACAGCCGCCGGTTGGGGTACTTCTTGATCACGCGCGGTTCGCTCATATTCGGCTCCTCGCTGGTGGTGATCCGTGGGTCGCCTGGAAGTCTCCCACCCTGGAATGTCACGGTCTCAGGCAGATCCGCGGGATCAATCCAAATCACTGGTTGCAGTGCGACAAGAATAGCGCAATGAGTTTCAGGCGCAACCATCATCCTTGAAGCCGATGGGAAGCTCGCGCCGCGGCGGGACCGCCTGAATACGCCAATGACCCAGCGCCCACCGCCAGACAGCGGTCAGCGGCTCGCGATACAGCTCCGCCGGGGGCTCCTGGCCGAGGTGGCGAAGTGCGGAGCACAGCAGCTCGGCGGGTTTTTCTTGCGTCAGCGCGATGCTGCGGCGGGACTTGGCGAGCTTGGTGCCGTCGGGTTCCACCAGGAGCGGCACGTGCGCGTAGCGGGGCCGCGGCAGGTTCAGCGCCTGCTGCAATTGGATCTGCGGCAGCGTGCTGTCCAGCAGATCCGCGCCGCGCACCACGTTGGTGATGCCCTGCGCGGCATCGTCCACCACCACAGCCAGCATGTAGGCGAAAATGCCGTCGCGCCGCCGCAGCACGAAATCGCCGAAGGTGGCGCTCGGGTTCTGTTGGATGTCGCCCTGGATGCGGTCTTCGAAGCGCATGCTCCGCGGCAGCAGCGCGAAACGGATGGCGGCCTCGGTGCCGTCGGCGGCGGGGCGATGCCGGCACGTGCCCGGATAAAACCGTTGACCTTCCAGCTGCCGCCGCGAACACCTGCAGCGGTAGGTGCGGTCCTCGCGCTGGAGCCGCGCCAGCGCTTCCAGGTACAGCGGCTCGCGGCCCCGCTGGCGAAGCGGCGCGCCGTCCCAATGCAGACCGAAGTTTTCCAGGCAGCGCAGGATGCCATCGGCGGCGCCGGGCACTTCACGCGGTTCGTCCAGATCCTCGATGCGCAACAGCCAGCGCCCCGCCGCGCTGCGCGCATCCAGGAAGCTCGCCACCGCGGTCAGGAGCGACCCCAGATGCAGATCGCCCGTGGGAGAGGGGGCGAAACGCCCGACGTAGACGCTCTCAGCGGTAGCGGTCGTCGCGGTCGCCGTACTGCTTTTCCCGGCGCTCGCGCCGTTCCTGCGCCTCGACCGACAAGGTGGCCACCGGCCGCGCCTCCAGGCGCTTGATGCCGATTTCCTCGCCGGTTTCCAGGCAATAGCCGTAGCTGCCGTCTTCGATGCGCTTGAGCGCCTCGTCGATCTTGCGGATCAGCTTGCGCTCGCGGTCGCGCGTACGCAGTTCCAGGCTGAATTCCTCCTCCTGGGTGGCGCGGTCGTTCGGGTCGGGGAAATTGGCCGCTTCGTCCTTCATGTGCAGCACGGTGCGATCCACCTCGACCATCAGGTCGCGCTTCCAGCTCTGCAGGATCTGCCCGAAGTGCTCGAGCTGCTCCTTGTTCATGTACTGCTCACCGCGCTTGGTGATGTACGGCTTGACGTTGCGCGGTCCAGCCAACAGGCTGCTAGGCGTCGCGGCGTCGGCGTCAGTTTCCTCCTCGGCCGCGGGGCGTAAGAACAGGGGACGCGGATCGAATTTGATGGGCACGGCGCTGGTTTCAGATTTCCTGGGTGCGGGCTTCGGCGTGGCCACCGCGGGGGTCGCGGGGGCCGCCTTGGGCGGCGTGGATGGCGCGGATTTGAGGTTCTTGGGTTTTGGCGGCGTCTTGACCGGCGCTTTCACCGTAGGCTTGGCCACGCTTTTCACCGGCTTCGCCTTGGGCTTGCTGGGACCGGCCGCGGGCTTCGCCACTTTCCTGGCTCCCGCCGTCTTGGGCGCGGCGGTTTTCTTCGCCGCGCTCTTCACTGGCTTCTTCACACTTTTGCTGGGTTTCTTCGTGGGCATATGGGATTTCCCGCCACTATCCTTGAGAGAGCGCGCGATTATACCGGCGCGCGCCCGGCTGTACAGAAGGGCCGGAAAGAACCCTATAAGCGACTGAAATACAACAAATTATGGCAGCTGCACGGGCGTTTGCGGGTGCCACGAGGGCGCTCGGTGTTCCACAATCACGCTGGTGTAAATCCCGCCGCGTACGTTGAAGCGGGCGGTGAGGCGCATGAAACGTGGCTGGGTGAGGCCGGCGAGCTTGGCGAGGATCTCATTGGTCACGGCTTCGTGAAAAGCGCCGCGATCGCGAAACGACCAGATGTAGAGCTTCAAGGATTTCAACTCCACGCAAGTTCGATCCGGTACGTATTCCAGATCGAGCGTGGCGAAGTC
Organism: Pseudomonadota bacterium; assembly: GCA_018240265.1. Lineage (GTDB taxonomy): Bacteria > Pseudomonadota > Gammaproteobacteria > Steroidobacterales > Steroidobacteraceae > TMP-86. Next base: position 3,894 of record JAFEGC010000033.1, read on the forward strand.
CGGCTGCCCCGTCTTCGGGCACAGGCAGGTGAACTCCGGAATGTTCATGCGAATGGTGTAGTCGCGCTCCGGCGCGGGATTTGCAAAGGTTTCGAGGTCGGTGCTGGGCTGAGTCACGGCGTGTGGCAGGGGTTTACCTGAGAGATGATTACTTTACACTAACCGCCCATTCGCGCCCGCCGCGCACGTCAACGAAGGTCTCCCACGCTCATGCGCCTAGTCAAACTCAAGATCGCCGGATTCAAGTCGTTCGTGGATCCCACCACGGTGACCTTTCCGAGCAGTCTGACCGGCGTGGTCGGCCCCAACGGCTGCGGCAAGTCCAACATCATCGACGCCGTGCGCTGGGTCATGGGCGAAATCTCCGCCAAGCACCTGCGCGGCGACTCCATGGCGGATGTGATTTTCAACGGCTCCTCCTCGCGCAAGCCCCTGGGCAGCGCTTCGGTGGAGCTGGTGTTCGACAACAGCGAGGGCAAGATCGGCGGCCAGTACGCCAACTACAACGAGGTGGCGCTGCGGCGCATGGTCAGCCGCGACGGCACCTCGGACTATTTCATCAACGGCGTGAAGGTGCGGCGCAAGGATATCACCCAGCTGTTCCTGGGCACGGGCCTGGGCTCGCGCAGCTACGCCATCATCGAGCAGGGCATGATCTCGCGGGTCATCGAGGCGAAACCGGAGGATCTGCGCGCCTTTTTGGAGGAAGCGGCCGGCATTTCGCGCTACAAGGAGCGCCGCCGTGAAACCGAGAATCGCATTTCGCATACGCGCGAGAACCTGGAACGCCTGAACGATGTGCGCGAAGAGGTCGAGAAGCAGATCCGTCACCTGCAGCGCCAGGCCGCCACCGCGCGCCGCTACCAGGCGCTGAAGGAGGAAGAACGCAAGCTCCAGGCCGAGCTTCTGGTGCTGCGCATGCAGGGACTGGACGGCGAAGCCCGCGTGGCGGATGCGCAGGTGCAGGAACGTGGAACCGCGCTGCAGGCGGAGCTGGCGGATCTGCGCGAGGTGGAGGCGCAGATCGAGCGCATCCGCATCGACCAGTCTTCGCTCAGTGATGCGCTCAATGCCATCCAGGGCCGCTATTATGAGGCGGGCGCGCAAGTCACGCGGGTGGAGCAGAACATCGCCCACGCGCGCGATCTGCAGCAGCGCCGGCAGGCCGAGCTGCAGCAGTCCGATCAGCAGCTGGCCGAGCTCGGATCGGTGGAAGAGCGTGACCGCGTGCAGCTCGCCACCCTGGCGGAGGAAATGGCGGTCATGGAGCCGCAGGGCGAGGCGGCGCAGCGGCTGGAGACCAGCAGCGCGCAGGCCCGCGATGAGGCCGAGCATGCCCTGGCGCAGTGGCAGCAGGGCTGGGACCGTCACGCCGAGGCTACCTCGCATGCGCAGCGCGAGACCCAGGTGGAGCGCGCACGTATCGAGCAGTTGGAAAATCAGGAGCGCCGGCTGCTGGTGCAGCGTGAGCGGATCGAGGCGGAGCTGGGTGGCCTGCAAGGCAGCCGGCCGGAAACCGATCTGGAAAGCCTGTCGGCGCAGGAGGTGCAGGCCCGCGAGGCGGGACGCTCGGCCGAAACGGCGTTGCAGGAGCTGCTGGCGGAGCTATCGCAGGCGCGCGAGCAGGAACGCGAGCGCATCGCGGCGCTCAACCAGTTGCGTACGCGCTGGCAGGAGGCCAAGGGCACGCTGGTTTCGCTGGAGGCCCTGCAGCAGGCGGCCCTGGGCCAGGCCAGCGGCAAGGTGACGCAATGGCTGGCGTCGCGCTCGCTGGACCGGTTGCCGCGTCTCGCGCAACAACTGCGCGTGGCGCGCGGCTGGGAACGGGCGGTTGAAACCGTGCTCGGCTCCTACTTGCAGGCGGTGTGCGTCGATGGGCTGGATTCGGTGGCGGCGCTGCTGGAGGATTTCGACGGCGGCCAGCTCGCCCTGGTGGTCAATGGCGCGGATGCCGCCGGCGCGCCCGCCGAATCGCTGTTGTCCAAGGTCAGCGGCGCCACCGCGCTGCACGGCGTGATGGCCCGGGTGCGTACGGCCGAGGGCCTGCGCGAGGCGCTGGCACTGCGCGCTTCGCTCCTCGACGGCGAGTCGGTGGTCACGCGCGATGGCATCTGGCTGGGCCGCGACTGGCTGCGTCTGTCGCGTGACCAGGATCCGAGCTCGGGCATCATCGAACGCGAGGAGTCACTGCGTGAATCGCGCCAGACGGTGGCGCGGCTTGCTGCGGAGTTACAGGGCCTGGAGCAGGCGGTGGAGCAGTGCCGCGAGGCCGTGCACGAGCGCGAGGATCGACGCGAGCAGCTGCAGCTGCAGGTCAATCGCCTGCATCGCGAACACGTCGATCACCGCGGCCGACTGGAAGCGGCGCAGGCGCGCGCGCGCGATGCCGCGCGCCGGCGGGAGGAGCTTACCGCACAGCAGACCGATGTACGCAACGAAGTGGCACAGGCGGATGAACGGCTGCGCGCCTCGCGCGCGCAGCTCCAGACCTCGATCGATGCGCTGGCGGCGCTCGAGCCGCAACGCCAACACCTGGAGGCCGAGCGCGACCGGCTGCGTGAGTCGCTCAACGCCGCGCGGCAGGCGGCGCAGGCCGCGCAGGCGCAGGCGCGCGAACTCGCGGTGCAATTCGAATCGCGGCGCTCCTCGCATGCCTCGCTCACCACCACGCTGGAACGCATCGCGCAGCAGCTGCTCGCCGGGCGGCAGCGCCGCGAGGATCTGCTGGCGCAGATCGAGCAGGGTCACGCGCCCCTGCAGGAGCTGCAGGCCGAGTTGGAACAGCTGCTGCGGCAGCGGCTGGCGGTGGAAGGCGAGCTGCGCGCGGCGCGCGTGGCGCTGGAGGAGCGCGAGCTGGAATTGCGCGAGCGCGACGCAGTGCGCGCGCAGGCCGAGAGCCGGTTGGAGCAGACCCGCGGTTCCATGGAATCCGCGCGGCTGGCGGCGCAGCAGGTGCGCATCCGGCGCGAGGGCCTGGCCGAGCAGTTCGCCGCCACGCGTTTCGAGTGGAATGCCGTGGTTGCCCAGCTCCCGCCCGAGGCGAACGTGCCGGCGTGGGAGGAGAACCTCACCGACACCACCGGCAAAATCGAGCGCCTTGGGCAGGTCAACCTCGCCGCCATCGACGAATTCAAGGAGCAGTCCGAACGCAAGGAATACCTGGACCGCCAGAACAAGGACCTGACCGATGCGCTGGAAATGCTGGAATCCGCCATGCGCAAGATCGATCGTGAGACGCGCACGCGCTTCCAGGACACCTTCGACAGGGTCAACGCGGGTCTGAAGGAAAAATTTCCGCGCCTGTTCGGCGGCGGCCACGCTTATCTTGAACTTGCCGGCGAGGATACGCTGGCCTCGGGCGTGGCGGTCATGGCGCGGCCGCCGGGCAAGCGCAATGCCACCATCAGTCAGTTGTCGGGAGGCGAGAAGGCGCTCACCGCCGTGGCGCTGGTATTCGCGATATTCGATTTGAATCCAGCGCCTTTCTGTCTGCTGGACGAGGTGGATGCGCCGCTGGATGAGAACAACGTCGGGCGCTTCTGCGACATCGTGCGCGAGATGTCGCGCAGCGTGCAGTTCATTTTCATCACGCACAACAAGAGTACAATGGAACTCGCCTCGCAGCTGGTCGGTGTCACCATGCACGAGCCCGGCGTGTCGCGCATGGTGGCGGTCGACGTGGACGAGGCGGTGCGCATGGCGGCAAGCTGACAACCTCAAGGTTCTAATTTGACCGGGTTTCGCTGGATTCTGCTCGGATTGGGTCTGCTGCTGCTGCTCGGCATCTGGTGGTCGGGGCGCCGCGGATCCGCGCAGGCCCGGGGCCCGGCATTGCGCCCGGAACCGGATCTCGCCAGCGGCGCGTACTTTGAATCCGAACCGCCGGCCGCACCGGTTCATCTGAACACCATGCCCACCCAGCGTGAGCCCTCCATCTCACCCTACGAGCCGCTCCGCGTCAGCAGCGAAGATACCGCGGGCGAGGACGGCGGTCTCGACATCCCGGTGCTGTCCCAGGCGGTCGAGAAAATCGAACTGGTGCGCCTGGAGCGTTTGGAGCACTCGGAGCACTCGGAGCACTTGGGACATCCTGAGCTGTTGGAACGTACGGCGCCGGGGCGCAGCGCGCAACCCCAGCGTCTTTCCGAGCATGTGGAGTATTCCGAGCCCGCACTTTCGCAGCCTGAGCTCGCGCCGCCAAGGGATGCAGATGCATCCGCCACCCAGTTTCTGGGATTGGAGGATACGGACGAAGCGGTGATCGACACCGACACCACCCACGAGCTTCGAGTGGAGAATTCTGCTTCGATCACCACGCCGGCGGCGGCCCTGGGCTCGCGCGAGGCATGGCATGGCGTGGAACGCGCCGCATCCGACCCCTCGGGTTCGGCGGTGTCGGTATCTGCGCCCGCGTTCAGCGAATCCGCGCCCGCGCAGACTCGCGCGGCAGTTTCCGAGGCGCACCTTGCGAGCGGGCGTTTCGCACGGCGAGAGCCGCGAGCGGCGCAGCGCACGGACACCAGCGGCCGTTTCGCGCGCGTCAAGACCGATCCACCCAAGCCCATCGAATTGCAGAAGATCGTCACCGTGCGCGTGGTGGCGCTGGCCGAGGAAGGTTGGGCCGGCGAGGACGTGGCGGCGGCGCTGGTGGGCTCGGACTTCGTGCATGGTCGCTATGGGGTCTTCCATCGTCTGCATCCGGATGGACGCACCCTTTTTTATGTCGCGAGCCTGGTCGAACCCGGAAGCTTCGATCCGGCGCTCATGCCCGAACAGACTTTTCCCGGGCTGTCGATTTTCGCGGTGCTGCCCGGCCCGCTGTCGCCGCTGGACACCCTGGAGGAATTGCTGGGCAGCGCGCGCCAGCTCGCCATCGACCTGGCCGGCACCATTCAGGACGAGCAGGGCGGGCCGCTGACGCCGCACAAGGCCGGGCTGCTGCGCGAGGAACTGCGCACCTTTCAGCGCCGCCTGCAGGAAGCCTCGGCCACGTGAGCGGGCGGGCGCCCGGCACGGTGGTGTCGAAGGTGCAGCGGCTGCGCGAACTCCTGCATCGATACAACTACGCCTATCACGCTCTGGACGCGCCCGAGGTGTCCGACGCGCAGTACGATGCCCTACTGGAGGAGCTGCGGGCGCTGGAGGGGCAGCACCCGGAATTGATCACACCCGATTCGCCTACGCAGCGGGTGGGCGCAACGCCGCTGGCCATGTTTGGCGAGGTCCGGCATCGCTTGCCCATGTTGTCGCTGGATAACGCTTTCAGCGAGGAGGCGGTGCGCAGCTTCGACCGCCGCGTGCGCGAGCGATTGGCGACCGCCGGTTGCGAGGAGCCGGTACGCTACTCCGCCGAGCCCAAGCTCGATGGGCTCGCGGTCAGCGCGACCTACGAGAACGGCCTGTTCACGCGTGGCGCCACCCGTGGCGATGGCGAGACCGGCGAGGACATTACCCAGAATCTGCGCACCATCGCCTCGCTCCCATTGAAGCTGCGGGGCAAGGATCTGCCGACGGTGCTGGAAGTGCGCGGCGAGGTGTTCATGCCCAAGGCGCGCTTCGAGCGCTTCAACGCCGAAGCCACCGCGCGTGGCGAGAAGACCTTCGTGAATCCGCGCAATGCCGCGGCGGGGAGTCTGCGCCAGCTCGATGCCCGCATCACGGCGAAGCGTCCGCTAGACATATTCATCTACGGCACGGGATACGTGGAAGACGGCTCGCTGCCCGACACCCAGGGCGAGACGCTGGCAAGCTTGCGCGCCTGGGGATTCAAGATTTGCCCTGAGTCGCGCATCGTCACCGGCATCGATGAGTGCCTGAGATACTTCGCCGATATCGGCGCGCGGCGTGCGCAGCTTGCCTACCAGATCGATGGCGTGGTCTACAAGGTCGATGACCAGGAGCAGCGCCGACTGCTCGGCTTCGTGGCGCGTGCGCCGCGCTGGGCCATCGCGCACAAGTACCCGGCGGAAGAAGAAACCACCGTGGTGCGCGACATCGAGTTCCAGGTGGGCCGGACCGGCGCGCTGACGCCGGTGGCGCGTTTGGAACCGGTATTCGTGGGCGGAGTCACGGTGAGCAATGCCACGCTCCACAACATGGACGAGGTGCACCGCAAGGATGTGCGCGTGGGCGACAGCGTGATCGTGCGCCGCGCCGGCGATGTCATTCCCGAAGTGGCCCGCGTGCTGCTGGAGCGCCGCCCGGCCGGAACCCGGCCGCTGGCGCTGCCCGCTTGCTGCCCGGTGTGCGGCTCACCAGTGGTGAAGGACGAGGAGGCCGCGGTGGCCCGCTGCACCGGCGGCCGCAGCTGTCCGGCGCAGCGCGTGGAGGAGATCAAGCATTTCGCCGCGCGCCGCGCCTTGGATATCCGGGGGTTGGGCGACAAGCTCATCGAACAGTTATGCGCCACCGGAGTGGTGCGCTCGCCCGCCGATCTGTGGCACCTCGATGCCGCCGCGCTGGCGGAGCTCGAACGCATGGGAGAGAAGTCGGCGCAGAAGCTGGTCAAGGCCATCCACGCCGCGCGCGCAACCACGCTGCCGCGCTTGCTGTACGGGCTGGGCATTCGCGACGTGGGCGAGGCCACGGCCCTGGCCCTGGCGCAGCATTTCGGCACGCTGCAGGCGCTGCAGGCCGCCGACGAGGATGGCGTGCAGCAGGTGCCCGATGTCGGTCCGGTGGTGGCGGCGAATGTGGTGGCCTGGTTCCGGGACACGGAGAATCGGCGCCTGCTGCATCGCCTGCTGGAGGCGGGCCTTCACTGGCCGCCCATCCAGCGCAGCGGCAACCCGGGGCCGCTGGCCGGCAAAACCTTCGTGCTCACCGGCACGCTGAGCGGCATGACGCGCGAGGCCGCGCAGGCGGCCTTGCAGCGGGCCGGAGCCCGGGTCTCTGGGAGCGTCTCCAGCAAGACCAGCTACGTGGTGGCGGGGGCGGAGGCCGGCAGCAAGCTGAAGAAAGCCCAGAGCTTAAGCATTCCCGTGCTCGACGAGCCGGCGTTTCTCGACCTGCTCAAATCTTCTTCTCGATCTTAGCGGTCTTTTTCAGCTCATCCACGTAAGCCTGGAGCTTCTTCTGCATGATGCGGTTGGCGAGTTGCTCCTTGACCTGCTCGAAAGGCGGCGGCGTGGCCTCACGTGTCTCCTCGAGCTTGATGATGTGCCAGCCGAACTGCGTCTGAACCGGCGCGGCCGTCATTTCACCCTTCTTGAGGGATTTCACCGCGTCGCCAAAGGGCTTGACCATGCGCGAGAGCGAGAACCAGCCCAGATCGCCACCGCGCTCTTTGGAGCCGTCCATGGAATTCGCCTTGGCCACGGCCTCGAACTTGGCGCCAGCCTTGATCTGCTTGGTGAGCTGGTCCGCCAAATCCTTGGTTGCCACCAGGATATGGCGCGCATGGTATTCGGTCTTGTCCATGCCGGTGATCGCGGCCTCGTATTCCACCCGCAGTTCCTGCTCGGTGGGTTCCTTGCCCTTCAGCACCTTCTGCGATTCACTGTCCGCCAGCAGGCGCATGCGCGCCACTGCCAGGCGCGAGGCCGTGTCCGAGTCCTTGTCCAGACCGTCCTTGATCGCCTGATTGGCGATGAGCTGGGTGCTGATGAGCTCATCGAGCACCTGTCCCTTCTGTTCATCGGTGAGCTCGCCCGCCGCCTTGCCGGCCACGGACTTGGTATAGAAGTCGTAAATGTCGCGCGTAATGGGCGTGCCGTCGACCAGTGCAACGGCGGTCTGTGCCGGCTTATCCGCGTCCGTGGCGCCGGGCGTCGGGCTGGCGGCGGTGGGCGCGCCATTGGGTTTGCAGGCTCCCAGCAGGCCGGTGGCGACCAGCAGGGCAAGGGCGCGGAGGGTGTGTACGGGAATGGTGTGGTTCATGAGCTGCCTTTTGGAAACGATCCGGCGGCCAGTCTAGCTGGAGCCCTCGTCCGGCGCACGCGCCTCGATGGTCAGCGCGTGCACCTCCGTGCGCATCAGCTCGCCCAGCGAGGCGTAGATGCGCTGGTGGCGCGCCAGGCGCGACAGACCCTTGAAGGCCGGCGCGACGATGCGCACCCGGAAATGCCCGAGCCCCCCGGCCGCGCCCGCATGACCCACGTGGGCATGGCTTTCGTCCTCTACTTCCAGAAAGCTAGGCGAGAACTCCTCCCGCAGGCGGCGGCGGATCGCCTCGACGCGGCGGCCGTTGCTCATCGGTGGATATCCGGGGCGGTATACATCGGTCGGGTCAACTCTGACCGGCGGCATCCGCGGAAGTCTTGGAGGCCAGCCAGAAAACCTGCGGCAGCACAAACAAGAGCGTGGCCACCGACACCCCGTAAGTGTGGAAATGCACCCAGATACGCTCGGAGAAATTTTGTGCGACGTACAGGTTGATGGCCGCCACCGCCGCGAACCACAGGGCCCACAGCAGGTTCAGCCCGCGCCAGCCGCGCTGTCCGAGTTCGATCTTCTCGGGGATCATGGCCATGAACAGCCGCTGCATCAACGGTCGCCGGCCGATCACGCCGCTCACCAGCAGCACCACTGCCAGCAGGCCGAACAGCGCCGTGGGTTTCCACTGGATGAACCGCTTGTCATGCAGCAGAAGCGTCGCCGACCCCAGCGGCAGCACCAGCGCAGCGGTGATCAGGTGCATGTCCTTGAAGCGACCGCTCATCAAACGGTGCAGCAGCAGCACGACCACGCTCCCCACCATCAGCACGGCGGTGGCCGGGTACAGGCCCCAGCCTAGATAGGTGAGGAAAAACGCCGCCAGCGGCGCGAGTTCGAGCAGGGCAGTCATCGGCGCGTATCATAGCCAAATCATGAGCATCTATTTGCAGCTCCATCCAGTTTCGCCGCAGATGCGTTTTATACGCCAGGCGGTCGGGGTGCTGCGCGCGGGCGGCGTGATCGTCTATCCCACGGATTCCTGCTACGCGCTGGGCTGCCATATCGGGGACAAGGAGGCGCTGGAGCGTATTCGCGCGATTCGCGAGGCGGACCGCCATCATCATTTCACGCTGGTCTGCCGCGACCTGTCGGAGGTCGCGCGCTATGCACACGTGGACAACTGGCAATACCGGCTGCTGCGTGCGAACACGCCCGGGCCCTACACCTTCCTGCTCAAGGCCACCAAGGAAACACCGCGCCGGCTCAAACACGAGCGCCGCGGCACCATCGGACTGCGAGTGCCGGATCATCCGGTCACCGCGCTGCTGCTGGCGGAACTGGGCGAGCCCATCATGAGTTCGACGCTCCACTTACCCGGCGATGAGCTGCCGCTGACCGATGCGCGCGAGATCGCGGACCGGCTCGAGCATCGCGTGGATCTGGTGCTCGACGGCGGCAACTGCGGTCTCGTCCCCACCACCGTGGTGGACCTGTCGGGCGATCATGCCATCGTGACTCGCGAAGGTCGGGGTGACTCGCGCCCCTTTGCCGTTGCCTGATCCGTATAATGCGAGCGCCTTTTGCCTTACGTAAAGTCAGTTTTCACATGAGAAAATGAGCGCATCTATTTGTTTAATATGAGAATATTTTCATGACGCCAAGCCCGACGCAGAACCGGCGCATCCTGTCGGGCATGCGGCCGACCGGCCCGCTTCATTTGGGCAATCTGCATGGCGCACTTCGAAACTGGGCCGAACTTCAATACCAGTACGACTGCTACTATTTCGTCGCCGACTGGCATGCGCTGACCACGGATTACGCTGACACCTCCAAGCTGGAGGAGCACGTCTGGACCATGGTGGTGGACTGGCTGGCCGTGGGTTTGAACCCCGGCGTGTGCACGCTGTTCATCCAGTCGCGCGTGCCGGAGCACGCCGAGTTGCACCTGCTGTTGTCCATGATCACGCCGCTCTCGTGGCTTGAGCGCGTGCCCACGTTCAAGGATCAGCAGGAACAATTGGCTGAGAAGGATCTCGCCACCTACGGGTTTCTGGGCTATCCCTTGCTGCAATCCGCCGACATCCTGCTGTATCGGCCGCGATATGTGCCGGTGGGCGAGGACCAGGTGGCGCATGTGGAGGTCACGCGCGAAGTGGCGCGGCGCTTCAACCACATTTTCGGGCGTGAGCCCGAGTTCGAGCAAAAAGTGGAAAAGGCCATCAAGAGCCTGGGCAGCCGCAACGCCAACCTGTATCGCACGCTGCGCAGGGAATACCAGGAGAAGGGCGCTGCGGATTCACTGGCCCGCGCCCGCGCGCTGGTGGAGTCGAATGCGCGGCTGACCGTGGCCGACCGCGACCGGCTGCTGGGATACCTGGAAGGCGTGGGCATTGCCATCCTACCCGAGCCCGAGGTGCTGCTGACCGCTACGCCCAAGGTGCCGGGTCTGGACGGACGCAAGATGTCCAAGTCCTACGGCAACACCATCGGTCTGCGCGAGGATACCGACAGCGTGGTGAAGAAGCTCAAGGCGATGCAGACCGATCCGGCGCGTGTGCG